>JABMPG010000585.1 GCA_013203855.1 bacterium | reverse complement strand
GTGCGGAGGTTTAAGGGGTTTCTCGATGAACTCCTGAACGCGCCCTTTTTCATTGGCCGACACATAGCCGAACAGGTCGGGGGGGAGGTCGTCGGACCGCTCTGTTGTCACGACCGTCAGATCCGCGTTGTGGTACCGGTGAAACTCGATCAGGGGGCCGTAGTCCATGCTGTAGACGTGGTCCGCGGAGAGCACCAGGACCAGATCCGCCCGGGTATCGGAGACATAGTTCAGGTTCTGATAGATCGCGTCGGCCGAGCCGCGAAACCATTCGGTCTTGCCCATTCCGATGAACGGGGGCATGAGTTTCAGGCGGCGGTTCGTGGTTGCATAGTCCCACGCCGAGCCCACGCCCACATGGTCGATAAGAGAGCCGGGCAGGTACTGGATCAGGATGCCCACATTGCTGATCCCGGATCGGCTGAGGTTGGTTAAAACGAAGTCGATAACCCGGAAATGGCCACAGAAGGGAAGGGCCGATTTGGCCCGATTGTGGGTGAGGACGGAGAAGCCGAGGTTAATCCCCCCGGCGAGTACAAGAGCGGTGGTGGTCTGCATGAAGTAAAACCCACTTCGGCCCTTGTCGGCCGGTGTTCAGGGTGAAATGGTTCGGAACGAGGCTCCAACTCGGAAGACCGGAGATCAAGTGTTTGGCTCTTTCTCCTACTCAAGGCCCAGCATATCGAAAGGAATGGCAAAACGCAAAACAGAAAACAGGAGAACCGCGCGCGTCTTCCATCGCGCCCAAGAGATGAAGAGTTGGCGAGCGCTTTCGGGCCGAATCCCCTTGACCGGAGTATCCCTGCCTTACACAATGAGCAGATAGGGCCGGGCGGCCGATTCTTCACTCGTCGCCTCAACAGGTGCCTTTTCCAAAGCGCTCGCCGTTTGTTCGGCTCTGACATACTTCGGGATACCCCGCCTGCAAGGCACCTCAGATGGATCTTGCCTCACTCAAACACAAGGTCAGCATTCCCCGGTCCCCCTTCAGTTTGCGCCTCGATAACCATAGGGTCTATGCCTACTTGTGCCGGGACAAACCCGTGGACTGGACACTCGACAAAGAAAGTTTTCTCGAACTGGTGGAATCCCTCAAACAGGCGGGGCTCCAGCGGGTCGAAGTGGAGAGCCTTTTCCGCGCCATGCCCAACGTCCTCAAGGGCGAACCGTTCCTTGTCGCCCAGGGCCAGCCTCCCGAACATGGTCGGAACGGCGAGATCCAGTGCCATTTCGAGACCAACGCCATCGAGAAGATCTGGGAGGCCGACGAAGGAGAGAAGGTCGATTTCCGCGAACGGCGCGAGATTAACGAAATCGAAGAAGGGGCGCTTCTGGCAGAGGCGATTCCGCCCACCCCCGGCAGAGACGGCTGGAACGTCTTCGGCAAGCACATCGCCGCCCGGGCCGGCCGCCCCGTCCGTGTTATTCAGGGCCGAAACGTCCGGATCAAAGGTCCCGGCGCTCAGGCATTCGCCGCCAGGGCCGGATCGGCCAAACTGGTCGGGCGAAAGATCTCGGTCGATTCCGTGCGGCTCATTCAGGGAAACGTCGATTTTCATACCGGCAACGTCCGTTTCAACGGCGATGTCGTCATCTTCGGCGACGTCCTTGAGACTTTCTCCATCGAGGCCGAGGGAAGCATTCACGTTTCGGGAAACGTGGAACGGGCCGATTTGCGTGCCGGGGGGGACATCACCATTGAGGGCGGCGTCTATGGCAAGGAAGAGATCGCGGTCCTGGCCGAAGGAAGTCTGTATCTGGGTTTCGCGGAAAACGCCGATCTAGGAGCCGGCGAAAACATCTGCGTGCAGACCGCCCTGGTGAATTGCCGCACCGAGGCGCGAGGCAAACTGTTTCTCAAGGCCGTGGGCAAGTCTCTGATCGGAGGCCACGCCACTGCCTGGCAGGGAGTCGAGGCCTTTTGTCTGGGCAACCCGCGCCTGCCTACGCGCACCATCGTCGAATTCGGCGTGCGGACCGAACTGCCCCGTCGCGTTCGGCAATTGACAACCGAACTCTCCGGCGCGGATGAGGAACGTCGGGCGGAAATCCAGGATGAGATCGACGCCCTGAACGAGGAGTATGAGAAGCAACGACGCGCCCAGGTGATCGTCCGCCTGGATACCTATCCCGGTTTGATCCTCAAGAACGGCCAAGCCCAGTACGAGGCCCGGAGCGCCATCCGATCCATGGTGTACTACAAGTTGGAAGGCAAGAACGATATCTCCATGCGGGCCTGGGAATCCCGGGCAAAGGCCCGTCGGGCCGCCGCCGAAATGTAGCCCGATATGAGTCCTCAGGTCCAGATACTTTCTCAGACCCTCATCAACAAGATCGCCGCCGGCGAGGTGATCGTGCGCCCCGCCTCCGCGGTCAAGGAACTCGTGGAGAACGCCTTCGATGCCGGCGCGCGCCACATCCGCGTCGAACTCAGCCAGGACTGCCGCAATATCACCGTTCAGGACGATGGTTGCGGCATGGATGAGGAAAACGCCAAGCGCGCGATTCTTCGCCACAGCACGAGCAAAATCCGAGAGTTCGAAGACCTGGAAAAACTCACCACCCGCGGTTTCCGTGGCGAAGCCCTGGCCTCCATTATTTCCGTTTCGCGCTTCGAACTCCTGACCCGCCCCGAAGGCGCACTCTCCGGCGTGCGGCTCCTGGCTTCCGGCGGCAAGGTCGAACGGGTCGAGCCGGTCGGCACCCCGATCGGGACCACCATCCACGTCCGCGATCTCTTCTACAACACCCCCGCCCGCCTCAAGTTCCTCAAGAGCCACGTCGCCGAGTTCAACGCTGCCGTCGAGATCCTGACCCAACAGGCTCTGAGTCATCCCGAAGTGGGCCTCACATGCGTTCGGGGAGGCAACGTCCGGTTCGAACTCCAGTCTGGACAGGACATGCTCGAGCGGATCGAGGATCTGCTCGGATCGGCCGTCCAGGGGAAACTTCTGCCCGTCAACTATGAGCGCGGCGAGTTCCGCATCAAAGGCTACGCCTGCCGTCCCGAGGCTTCCCGCAAGGACCGGCGCTGGCAGTACCTTCTCGTCAACGGCCGCCCCATCAGCGCGAAGCAACTCTCCTATCCGATTCAGGAAGCCTACCAGGGCCTTCTGATGAAGCAACGGTTTCCCATCGTGGTCCTCGATATCGAACTCGACCTTGGCGAAGTGGATGTGAACGTCCACCCCACCAAGGAGGAAGTGCGCTTTGAGGACGAGCGAAAGGTCGCCGGCTTTCTCTATCGCGCCGTAAACGAAACGCTGGATCGGTCCGACCTCGTTCGCTCCATCAGCCTGCCGGAAGGATCGGAACCCGCGAGAACCGAGCAGAACTCGTCAATTGGAGCGACCGGTTCGACCGCCGACTGGAGCAAAGCCTCGCACGATTTCTACCAGTCATCTTCCCCGGCCGGTTTCCGCGATCCCTCGCTCCCTTTCGTCTCGTCCCCAAAAGGCGTTACGCCCTTCAAGCCGCGATACGACACTGGGCCGGCCCAACGGGATCTGTTCGGAACCTCGACTGGAAGATCGCTGCGGAGTCCTCTTCCACCGCCTCGGGAACTGGACCCCCGCCTGCCGCTGTCGCCCGCCCTTGGCCATCCCGTTGAGGACTTGGCACGCGAGGATGGCCCCCTTCCCGCTCCTCTGGGCCAGATCGCCGAGAGTTACATCGTCGCCGAGTGGGGCGAGGATCTGGTCCTGATTGACCAGCATGCCGCCCACGAGCGCCTTCTCTACCAGCGCCTCCTCTCCCAGCGCCGCGAGAACGTGTCCCGGCAGTTCCTCCTTGTCCCGATGGAGTTCGAGGTGTCGCGGGCCGACACCGGCGCCATGGAGGCCCTTGCGCCCATCCTGCGCGAGATGGGGCTCGACTTGGAAACAACCGACGAACGGCACTACACCGTGACCGCCCTCCCCGCGGACTTTGACGAACTCGACGTGGCGGGGCTCGTTCACGACCTCCTCGACGAGGCCAACTCCTATCGCCAGGGGCTTGGTGGCGTGGAAGCGCTGCGCGATCAGATCCTGATCCGCATGGCTTGCCACGCCGCGATCAAGGCAGGGCAAAAACTGAGCCACGACGAGATGCTCGCCCTCATCGAGAAAATGTTCACTTCCCACATTCCCTTTACCTGTCCGCACGGCCGGCCTATTCTCATCCGCGTGGAGAAGGACCAACTCGACCGCCAGTTCGGCCGCAAGGCTTAAAGAGCCACGTGGAATCATTCTCATCCCACTCCCTGAGCGAAACAATCCGATCGTCGGACCATCCCGACAGCGTGCCCTTTCTCGAAGCCCGTCTCCATCCGGTCACGACCGAGGGCTTCAGGAATCTCGTGATGGAGAAAGCGAAGAGGGGAGAGGAAACTTCTGGAAAGAAGCCCGCCCCCTTTTCCATCACCTATCTGAACGCCCATTGCTCGAACCTGGCTGCATGCAATGAGAATTACCGCGACGCCCTTGTCGACTTCGACCTGATCTACGCCGACGGCCACGGCGTGGTCTGGGCGTCTCGCTTACTCGGCCATCCAGTTCCCGAACGGGTGAATGCGGGAGATTTCATCGTCGGTCTCTGCAGACAGTGTTCGGAAAAAGGCGTGAGCCTGTTTCTTCTTGGGGGAGAGGAGGGCCGGGCTGAAGCGGCCGCGCAGTCATGGCGTGAAGCCGCGCCCGGGCTCCGGATCGTCGGAGTCCATCATGGTTTTCTGAATGAGGAAATGGAACCCGCCGTGGCCGGACAAATCCGCGCGGCCCGGCCCGATATTCTGTTGGTGGGAATGAGCGCGCCGCGACAGGAGATCTGGGCGCGTCAATGGGCGGGGCAACTCGATGTGCCGGTCATCTGGTGCGTTGGCGCGCTTCTGGAGTACTACAGCGGCCGCCCCCGCGCTCCGGTTTGGGTCCGCGGGATCGGAATGGAATGGCTGTTCCGGCTGCTTCTCGAGCCAAGCCGTCTCTGGCGACGCTATCTCCTCGGAAACGCACGCTTCATCCTTCGGGTTCTCAAGGCTCGGTTGACGGGCCGCTGATCTCAGTGTCTCTTTTTCAACTCTTCGGTTTTCTCTTCCTCGACCAGCGCCACGCCCGGGGGCGGGAGATCCCCTCCCTCGACCACGCGAACTTCCTGCACTGGCCCGAGAGCGTCCTCGAGCATCTCCCGCAACTCGATCATCCGCCCTTCGCCCAGATCCCGGGTCAGGAAATAGATGCGACCGTCCCGTCCAATCCGAATGCGAAAGTTTTCATGCGCCATAGACTCGTCTCGCCTCCCTCTTCAGTTTGACTTTGGAGACGACATATCCTTTGCCCCCAGATTACCACGCTTCAATCCGACGACGGAACATATACGAAAATCGTCTGGAGCGGGGGAGAGCGCCGCAGGATTTCCAGTACTTCGTATCGCTCCGCCAGCGCTTCCCGCAGGGCCCGTGTGTACCGGTTGAAGAACTGCTCGGGATCCGACAGATCAACGTGACTCACCACCACGCTGAACTCGCCCCGCAGCGCCCGCTCCACCAGCGCGGAGTCGTCCCACTTCCTCTCCGCCGCCAGTTGGGTCATGATGAAATTCTGAAAGACGATCTCTTTCCCGGCCCGCAGCAGGTAGATCGGATCCTCGCTCAGAGATTCTCCCGGTCTCTCTTGGAGAAGCCGCACCACCCGCCGGCCAGCCTGATACGCCTCTACCGTTGGCCGAGGCGCGTTGCCGTAGAAGATCCGCGGGAGATAGATCCGTTGCGTCTCGCCGGACTTGGGCAAACGGGCCGTGACGTGACGTAGAACGTGAAACGTCACCGGAACAAGACACAAAACGAAAGCGACCACCGTCACCAGAGGAATCGTCCGCCCGCTTCTCCCGGCGCTGGGACACGCGATTTCCCGCGCCATCGCCGCCAGTCCGCAGCCCGCCAGCACGGCCAGCGCGAAGACCGGTTCGAGAAGGTAATTCTCCGCCGATCCGGCCTTCGCAAGCGACAGCGTCATCCCCGCGTTCAGAAGCGCGTAAAGCACGGGCAGCCAGAAGAGACGGGAGTTCGTGTTTCCGCCGTCCCGCTCCGCCTTCGGAACGCCTCGGCGTCCCAGAAGCGAAAAGCCGACGAGCCAGAGTCCCGCCACTCCGCCCGCCGCCAGCAAGTAACCGTGCAGCCGCGTCATATAGGGCAGCCAGATCCGCAAGTACTCGTTCCAGATCATCACGTTCTCATTGTAGGTCACTGTGTGCAGCCAATACCGTCCGCCCGTCCAGGTGCAGAGAATCCCGACGGGCACGAGGGCGGCCGCGGCGAGCCATCCCCCGAAGATCAGGGCCCGACGCCAGTTCACGAGAAGCAGCCAGGTCAGGCAGGCCGCAGGCGCGGCGACACACGTCTGTTTCGTCAGAAGGCTGAGGGCGAAAAGAGCGATCGACGGTCCCCAGCCCCACCAACGCCGGCGTCCTTCTCCCGACCAGACAAAGGCCGCAAGCCCGACGGCGGACAATGCCAGGGCCAGAAGATCGACCCGGCTGTAAGCCGACCAGCGGATCACCTCCCGCGCGTTCAGGAAAAAGAAGGCGGAGAGCAATCCGGCCGCAAGGGGCGGAATAAGTGACACGGCGCTCGTCCGTAGCACAGACTTCAGGCCGCCCCCGGACTCACCGGAATCTCCGCCCATACGCGAGTGTGTGCTTCGAATCGCCACCCCGGCGCAGATCAGGACCGCCGCCAAGGCCGTGGCCAGCGACGCGAGAAAACTGATCCACCGTCCCGCGGTCAGCGACGGCGCGTCGGGGTCGACGAACAGGGCCCACAGAGCGGGATAGAGAGGAGGATAATTGTCGACCACATAAGGCGGCTCTTCGATGGCCGGATACAGCCCCTCGCCATTTCTTAGGCGCAGTGCCTGGCCCAGAATATGCCCCTCCTCGGCATCGAGCTGAAAAGGATACTCCAGCGCCTCCCACATCCGCCGCACCGGGTGCTGAACCAGCCACCCGCTCCACAGCAACGCGGGTAGGAGAGCCATAGTCAGGACAAGTGGCCAGAAAGCCGTCGAACGGCGGAATGTTTGGTCTGACACAATCACAGGAGAGAATTCTTCGTCCCCGTTTGCCATGATGGTCCTAACGACGCTAGTCCACGTGGGATGGAATTGTGGCACCGGCGCCCCCGCCGGTGCGTTTACTGAAGAAGCAGCCTGAAGGCTGAACTACGAACAGAAGCACCGGCACCCTCAAACCATATCGGAAAAGCGGTTGCCAAGTCAAAGCCGGCCGTGGGACAATGCCCGGCGATCGCGGTCCGGCACGCTCCGGCCAAATCCCCGCCGGTCCCGCATCGTGCTCTACCGTTCACCAGGATGTCCCCTTCCCTCTCTCCCGACAAGAAGAAGATACTCGTTTTCCGCCTCGGCGCTATGGGTGATATTCTCTTCACCACCCCCGCCCTCCGGGGGTTGAAGGCAGAGTTTCCCGACTCCCACCTGACCTATCTGACGCTCAAACAGTGGCGTTTTGTCGTCCGCAACAACCCGAACGTTGACCGTGTCATCGGCATTCCCTACTGTCACCCCAAGGTTCTCGGCCCGCTGGTCCAGGAACGATTCGACATCGTCATCAACATTTTCGAATCCGAGGACGCCGCCCGCCTCTGCGCCGCGATTCCCGCCGTCGAACGCCGGGGAAACGTCTGGGATGGCGACAGAATCGTCCCCGACTCGCGCGGGTTTCTCCTCTCCGGAGATAGAGAGACCCGTTTCCAGGAGTTCCGGAACGGCCTTTCCCGGGCCGAACTCTCCTGCCGCGTGGCTGGCGTGACACCCGAGACCCTTCACTACGAGTATTATCCGGGGAAATGCGAAAACTGGCGGGCCGGGATGTTTCTCACAAGAAAGAGACTGAAGCGCCCCATCGCGATCCACCTCCACTCGCGCGGATCATCTTCGCGAAGTTGGACACCCATGCTGGCCCTCGAGGTCGTCCGCCGTTTCCCTCGCGAAAGGTTTCTCATTCTGGGCTATCGAAAGGACCGCGTCCAGACGCGGCTTTTCAAGTCCGAACCCAACTGCGTCATCACCGAACACTCCATGCCGATTCAGGCCGCTCTGCTCGCCCGCTGCCTGCTCTTCGTTGGGATCGATTCTGGCCCGCGAAACATGGCATCGGCCGTCGGAACGCCTCTCCTGTGGCTGAGCGGCCCGGTCCCGAAGAGCATCATGCCCCTGCTGCCCAACGAGAGAAATCTGTCCATCGACGAGCCCTGCGCCCCCTGTTTTCAGGAAGACTGCCCTCTCGGGCGGGATTGTCTCGGTCACATTCCCACCGAACGGATCGTCGAGACGGTTCAGGAAATGCTCAGAGAAGCCTGATCCAGCGAAAGGATACTGCCCGTGTCCGCCAAAGCCAACAAGAAACATCCCTCGGGAAAACGAACAGGCCCGGCCGTGAGCGGAAAGATGGTCCGCGCCCTGCGCATGCATAGCGATTTCGCCTGCGCGAACTGCGCCATGTGCTGCACCACGCCCTGGCCGCTCCCGATAGAACGCGAAACCTTCGAGCGGCTGAAGAAAGCCGTTGAAACCGGTCAGGTCCGGTCTCCGAAACCGGCCAAGATTGGCGATCTTCTCGCGGAGGCCGATGGAAGTCTTTCCGTCATCGGCGCGCACGTTCAACGCGACGAACAGAATCGTTGTCTGTTCCTCGAAGTCGAGAACGGCAATCTCTGCGCCATTCATCGCCAGGGAGGCTCCGATCTTCTCGG
>JABMPG010000584.1 GCA_013203855.1 bacterium | reverse complement strand
GAACAAGAATGATCGCTACCGCCAGCGCGACGACAATAAGGAAGAAAATGACCAGGTGGAAGAGAACGCGGCGACGCCACCGTCTGGAAGATTTCTGGGAGGTCTCGATCATGGCCCCTGATTTTCTTTAAGAGGAAGGATTGTGTCAACTCAATAGGAGCCAGTAGCCGGAAGTTCGAAAACCCGAGTGGGCGCGCAACTGGGGGCGACTGCGCCACCAAGGGCGATCATTTCGCGAGCGGGGGGATTTCGAGGGTGCCGACGGGGCGGAACCGGTTGGATTTGACGTATCGGATGAACTCGTCGAGGAGGTAGACCGATTCGGGGCGTTGCGAAAGGAGGTCGAGGCCCGAGGCGAGCAGGCGGCTGGACTGGACCTTGGCCTCGAAGACGTAGAGGAGATAGCCTTCGGAGCCGCAACCAAACACGATGGGCTTGACCGAGCGCATGCGGGAGTTCAAAGGAGTAGCCTGACGGATGGCGTCGAAGAGAGAGGGATCGAGATATCCGCTGTGGGGAAAATTCTGAAAAGCGCAACAGCGGGCGATGACGGTTCCGGCCTGGGCTCCTGCTTCGCGCCAGCCCAGACTCGCGGATGGCTGGCGGAGGTCGAAGCCCGTTAGGTTGAGAAGGAGCACACTCTTTCCATCCTGGAAGGCTTGCTGAGTGGTCTCGCCGTAAAGGCTATCAGAGATGAGGACGGGCGCTTGCCGCCCTGTGGGCGTGTCGTCGCGGACAAGCCCGGGATAGCGGCCGGACAGGGCCTGGAAGACCGCGCCAGTCGCGGCAACGCCCGTGCCCGCGCCAGACATGCCGTCGATCTCGGGAAAGACCCAGAAAGTGTACTGGTTGCGGGCATCCGAGCCGACGAGTTCGGCTTCGAGAACCAATTTCATGGGTTCATCCGTCTCGGGCATTTGGATATCGGTCAACGCGACGGAAGTATTGGCGCCGGCCGGGGCTGCAAACCCCGTGATCTTGTCCTGTCGGAGAATCTTGCCCTCGCGCTTGAGACTCCAGACGATGAGGCCGTCGGCTATCGCGGCTTTCCCAAAGTGGGAGACCACCCATTCGAGCTGGCAACTCCCGCCCGAGGCATACACCCATTCCGAAGCGGGAATGGGTTCGATCGGAGATTGGTCCTCATCCGCCCTGCTGGTTGGATCAATCACGCGCCCGAGGAGAGCGATCGAGTTGTTGAACTGGCGGAAATACTCGGGCGCAGTCAGGCGAACTCCCCAGAATTCGTCAAGAAGCCCGCCCTGGGTGCGTGATGAGATGTCAACGATGGGACCGATGCTGTAACCGTCGAGAACGGGATTGAGCCTCTGAGCCTCGAGGACTGTTTTCTGGTGGAAGATCTGGAGACGGTATCCGGCGTCGAGGCAGTTGGCGACCATGTTCCATTCGAGCCCGAGCTGAGCGGCCTTCGTCTTCGCTGTTTCTATAGGCAGGAATGGCAGATAGGCTCCCGTGTATTTGTGCTCTGCGCGCGGGTCGAAGAGAAGTCCCAGTCGCAGGCATCCCAGGTCGAGGTGGGCTCGGCTCCCGGCGCGGCTCGAGCCGTACTCGTGCATGCCGCAGTCGGCGTTAAGGTCGGAGTTTTCGGGGACGTTTATGCCGCGGCTTTTGTGGACGATCAGACGGTCGGGGTCGAGGCGTTTTGCCATTTCATAGAGTTGCGAGTCAAGGGGAGGATCGAATCGCCCGCCGATGCCCATCGAGTAGATCGCCACCGAGGGATGCCGCCGGCAATCGCGTATCAGTTCCTCGAGGTCCTGCTTGGGAGTCACGGGCGCGCCAGAGGCATGAAGTTGCAGGCCGACGGAGGTGGCGTTGGGATTGTCGCTGATGTAGGGCAGTTCGCAGTAGGCCAGCAGGCCCACCTCATCCGCCATATCGAGCGCTTCCGGCGTTTCGACATGGAGGGGGAAGCGGATCATGTTGAAGCCGAAAGATTTGAAGAGCTGAAAGTGATCTCGGTGCGCGTTCCGCATGACGGGCGACACGAGGTCGATGGGATAGATGCAGGGGCTGTCTCCCATGCGAACGAGCAGTCGCTGGTCGTTGAGGTACAGATCGCCTTCGCGGACCTCGATCTTACGCACGCCGAATCTCTCCACCATACTGTCGATGGCGGTCTGAGCGTGTTTGAGCGTGACGTCGGCTCGGTAGAGATGGGGGCTGTCGGGGGACCAGGGCTTGAGGGGATCGAGGTGGATGGTGAGATCGAGAGAGATCGTGGTTTGGCCGTCGAATCGAAAGGAGGCCTGTTCCACTCCGGCCATATTGCCGAGGGAGTCCGCGATCTTCAGTTCCAGCGTAAAGGTAGTGTTGGAGGAATCCGGGCGGGTGTCGCGGATGTGAACCCGGGCGGCGGCCCGCTTCCGGTCGAAGTCCCCGCGAACCTCAATCCATTCGATGAGATGACGGGAGGTGATTTCGATCTCGATGTCGCGCGTGAGGCCGCCGAAGAGCCGGACCTGATTTTTCAGGCCCTTGCGGCTGGGGACGTCGTTGCGGACTTTCGCCACGATGACGGCATCGTCGCCGGGTTGGAGGAGGTCGGTGATACGGTATTTCCAGGCGCCGCAGAAGTGGTCGAGGTGGCCGACATAAACCCCGTTTACCCAGAACCATCCCTGGGCGTTAACCTCGCCGATTTTCAGCCACACTTCGCGGTTCCCCCAGGTGTCGGGGATCGGGACGCGTCGTTTGTACCAAGCCGTCCCTTCATAGGTTCCGCGGATGGGGCGGCTGATGGAAGGAAAGGCGAACCCGTCCCCGCTCATGCCGGGGCCGCCGATTCCCTGGGCTTCCCAGGCCCCGGGGACTTGGATAGTGGCGGTAGTAGGGAACTGCTTGTCGCGGAGAAACCAGCCTTCTTCTTCGCCGATGTTTTCCGGATCGGTGCAGAACTGCCAGGTGCCATCGAGCAGCTGGGTCCGCCGCAGAAACGAGGAGAG
This sequence comes from bacterium, assembly GCA_013203855.1. Lineage (GTDB taxonomy): Bacteria > Sumerlaeota > Sumerlaeia > UBA8349 > UBA8349 > JABMPG01. Next base: position 611 of record JABMPG010000584.1, on the reverse strand, counting down.
AGGGGGATCGACGATGGCGGGTAGGGTTTCGAAGGTCCGGGTGCTCATCTCGTCGAGGAGGCGAGTGTAGAAGGTGGGGGTGGTGGCGCCCGTGTCGGTCTGGAGGGATTTCTGGGGCGCTGCAATCGCGGCACTTGGATTCGTCTCCAACTCTTGAGCCATAGCGGAGAGGTGCAGGGAGACGAAAAGAAGAAAGATGACGATCGATGCAAAATACGCGCAAGGTCTCCAGCAGGTATCGGTTCTCGTGGTACTCGCGTTCATAGATCTGACTCTCTCAATCCGCTCCGCGAGATCTCCTGGGGAGCGTGCGCGGGGCATTCCGTTATTATACGGGGAGAAGGGTCGGATAGCACAAGGAGAAGTGAGGCACTTGCGCAAAAAATACAAAATGGGAAGGGGCTGAGATCTTCTCGCCGGACAAGACACGAAGTCCCTTCTTGCCCCTTCGGGTTGGTGTGATATACTGCAAGCAGTAGCGTGAATACGCGTCGCCCGCCCCTCTCGGGGCGTTTGAAAGGAGTCCTATCGATGTGGGATTACACAGAAAAAGTTAAGGATCATTTTTTAAATCCCCGGAATGTAGGGGAAATAGAAAACCCGGACGCCGT
>JABMPG010000065.1 GCA_013203855.1 bacterium | reverse complement strand
GGTTGAGCCGGGGAATCGAGGACGGAGATGAGATCAGACCGCAAGAAATCGGCAGCCGGGGTCGGAACGGGGGGGGCTTTGACGGCGTCGCGTCCAGCGGGGCAATATCTGTGGCTGCTGGGGCGTCTGGACCGGGTTCGCCGATATCTGAAGGCGGTGGTGTGGATCGAGAGCCTGGCCCATGTCGTCCTCGTTCTGCTGGTGACTGCTCCGACGCTTTTTGTTCTGGATAACCTGTTTCATTTCACGACACCGCTTCGGCTGTTCGGTTTTCTGATTCTTCTTGCCGGACTGGGCGCGGCCCTTGTGGCATCGGCCCGGATGGCTTTTCAGCACTGGACGTACGAGCGGCTGGCGTTGAAGATCGAGGCGCGGTTCCCGGAGTTGGAGAACCGGCTTATCAATGCGGTTCAACTTGGGAAGATGGACGCGGGGCATCCGGCCTATGCGCTGGTGTCGGCCATCGTGGAGGATACGGCGCGGGAGGCGTCGGCCCGTCGATTGCGCGATGCGGTGGACACGCGTAGTCTGAAGAAGGCCCTGATCGTTGGGGTCGCGCTGGCCGGGATGGTGTCGCTTTACCCCCTTTTCTTCGGCGACTATTTTCAGAATGCCGCCTTCCGTATTCTCTTTCCGACGAGGGCCATCCAGCCCATTACGCGGATCGATATGCGGGTTGAGCCGGGGGATGCGACCGTGAGCCGGAACGCAGGGCTGGTGGTGGCGGCCGTTCCGGAGGGCGAGACGCCGCGGACTTCCTACCTGGAGATCCGAAACGATCGGATGAAAGCCGGGTTCACAATGGATTTCGATGGCGGGCGCTTCGTGCATGAACTGACGGAACTGCGCGAGGACTTCCGCTACCGGGTGCGCGCGGGCGATTTCGATTCGCGGTGGTATCGGGTTCGTGTCGTGGAGAAACCGGATATCGAAAACCTGCGCGTGCGTTACGAGTATCCGGGGTACACCCGGCTTTCGCCCGCGGTGATCGACCCGTTCAATGGCAACGTGGCGGCGTTGTCAGGGACTCGGGCCACGCTGTACGCGACCTTGAACAAACCGGTGCAGCAGGCGGCGTTCGCTTACAAGGCGGGGTCGGAAGCGCCGGTGAAGAGAAATGAAGAGCAGATTCTCGAAGTGAATCTCGAGGTGAAGGGCGACGGCGATTACGAGTGGCGACTGCGCGACGCGGAAGGGCATGACAACTCGCCCGCTCGCATCTATTCGATCCGCGCCCTGCCCGACGAGGCTCCGCGGGTGTCGATAACGTCTCCCCGTGGGACGGTGGAAGTTCCGAGAGGTGAGGAATTGACCGTTCTCTATTCGGCATCCGATGATTACGGTCTGTTGGCTTCGTGGGTGAAGTTGGAGCAGGCGGGTCGCTCGGAGAACGATCGGGAACAGTGTTTCGAACCGCCTCGGGATGCACTGAACGAGGGGTACGTCATGCGCACGGAGGGTTTCGAGCCGGGGACCGAGATCCGGCTGGCGGTGGTCGTGACCGATGCGAATCCCTCGGCGCGGCAGCCCGTCGAGTCGGACCCGTTGATCGTCAAGATTGTTGCGCCCGAGGTGAAGGCTATCTCGGCGAACGATGCGTTGCGCTATCTCTTTACGGATCTTCTTCGCATCCTGGCGAAGCAGAAGAGCGCGAGGCTGGATCTGGATCGGTGGCGGGTGATGCTGGCCGCGGAAGATTTCAGCGTTCAGCAATCGGCCGCGTTGTTGGGGCAGACTCTGATCGCCCAGTCGGAGATTCGGGCGGAGACGCTCCTTCTGGTCGGTGCGGAGGAGAGCGCGGAAGAGTTTGGCCCGGAGATTTTCGGGGCGTTGAGCGACCTGTGCGAGGGGGAGATGAGGGCGGCGGTTCAGGCTCTGCAGGGCGTGGCGCAAAGGGCGTCCATCGAGGAAAGGCGGGTGGCTTCGGGCCAGGCACGGGAACTGCAGACGGCGATCATCGACCGTCTTGTCGCGCTTCTTGGGAAGATGGCGGAGGGGGCGCCCCAACTGGAGGAGTTGATTCCGGAGGACGAGGAACTGCTGAAGGAGAAGGACAAACGGCTGTCTCCGAGTACGCTGGCCGACCTGCACGGGTCGCTTCTGGACTTCATGGGAGATCAGGACGGCCTCCTGCGCAGTCTGCAGAGCATGGAGGACGTGCATCCGGACGATCTTTCCACGACCCAGTCACAATTGATCGAGAATCTGGCACTTCAGGAGGAGGAGTGGTCTGAATACTTCAAAGACGCGGCCAACTGGCTACGGGAATCGCCGATGGTGGAGGGGACCGAGTCGGGCT
>JABMPG010000583.1 GCA_013203855.1 bacterium | reverse complement strand
TCCTCGGCGGCGGACCCAACCGGATCGGCCAGGGAATCGAGGTCGACTACTGCTGCGTACAGGCGGTTTTCGCGCTACAGAAGATGGGTTACGAGGCCATCATGGTCAACTCGAATCCGGAGACAGTCTCGACCGACTATGACACGGCGGACAAACTGTACTTCGAGCCTCTGACGGTCGAGGACGTCATGAACATCTGCGACCTCGAGAAGCCGGACGGCGTGATCGTGCAGTTCGGAGGCCAGACCCCCCTGAACCTCGCTTTGAAACTCGAAGCGGCGGGCGTTCCCATCATCGGCACGTCACCCAGGAGTATCGAACTGGCCGAAGACCGCAAGTTCTTCAGCGAACTTCTGAGCCGCCTCGACATCCCTCAGGCCGAAAGCGGCACCGGCTTCACCTATGACGAGACCCATGAGATCGCCGAGAGAATCGGTTACCCCGTCATGGTCCGTCCCTCCTACGTTCTCGGCGGACGTTCCATGGAGGTGGTCTACGATGACAGCACGCTCAAACGCTACATGGTCGAGGCCGTGAAGGTCTCTCCCGAGCATCCCATCCTTGTCGACAAGTTCCTGGAAGGGGCGATCGAGGTGGACGTGGATGCCGTATGCGACAGCGAACAAGTCGTCATCGCCGCCATCATGGAGCATATCGAAGAGGCCGGGATCCATTCCGGTGATTCGGCATGCGTGATCCCGACCCGAACACTCAAACCGGAAATTCTGGAAACTATTCGAGACTACACAAAGAAACTGGGAAAGGGACTGGACGTCCGGGGCCTCATGAACGTTCAGTACGCCGTACGCAACGGGACCGTGTATGTTCTCGAGGTGAATCCTCGAGCATCGCGGACGGTGCCTTTCGTCAGCAAGGCCATCGGCAAGCCCGTGGCGCAGGTAGCCACTCAGGTGATGACGGGGATGACCCTGAAAGAGATCGGCTTCACCCGCGAGATCAAGATCAAGCACTTCGCCGTCAAGGAAGCCGTCCTGCCCTTCCTGAAATTCCCAGGGGCGGATATCGTGCTCGGACCCGAGATGCGCTCCACCGGTGAAGTCATGGGGATCGACATGAACTATGGCCTTGCCTATCTAAAATCACAGGCGGGCGCCGGCGGGCGGATTCCCAAGGAGGGCGGAGTCTTCATCTCGGTCAACGATCAACACAAACCCCCCTGCGTGAAGATCGCGCGCAAATTCAAGGAGCACGGATTCACGATCTACACCACCCTGGGAACCCACAAGTTCCTCGCCGAAAACGGCATCGAGACCACTCTGGTCTACAAAGTAAACGAAGCCCGGCCCCATGTGGTCGACCTCATGATCGATCAGTCCATCAACCTCATCATCAATACCCCCAGCGGCCGCGTTTCCCGCTTCGATGAGAAGGCTATCCGCTCCAACGCAATCAGCCGCAATATCCCTCTGATTACCACCATCGCCGCAGCCAACGCAGTCGTCGAGGGGCTTGACGCCTACAGGATCCATAAACGAACGATCAAGGCCCTGCAGGATTACCACGCGGAAATAGACGCAACGGCGGAAGATTCGCAATAGTGTGGGACCGGCCCCCTCGCCGGTCACCTGTCCAGGAAGTCTTTTCTTAATGCACCAGATATCGGACAAACAGGGCGCGCGGAATCCGATCTCGACCGGGCAGCTGCTTCTGTTCAACCTGGTCATCGTCCTGTTTTTCCTGGCCCTCTGCTTCCTTGCGGGTGAAATGTTCCTGCGAGTTCTAAAGGCCGATGCCCTAAAAGCCCGTATCGCCGAACTCGAAAGCCGTCAGCAGACCGCGGCCGAGCTTCTCACCAAGCCCCTCTCAGACCGTCTCGGTTTCCTCAAACGCCATCCCTACTACGGTTTTACATGCACCCCCTTGTGGGAAGGCACCATCAGTATTCAGGCGCCCACACGCGTCGCTATCGACCGCTACGGCTTCCGAAACGGATCCCTGGACTGGCAGAATCTTCCCGACGAAGATCTGGTCATCGGCCTCTTCGGCGGCTCGGCCCTCTTCGGCCACGGCATCATAGACAATGAAAACACCATCAGCGCCCAACTCGAGCGAATCCTTCGGAAGACCTATGGCGACCGGGTTCACGTCGTCAACCTGGCCCTGCCGGCCTGGCATCAGCCTCAGCAATTCCTCGCCTTTTCTCGCGTGATCGATTTTCTCGACCTCGCCATCGTCTGCGACGGATTCAACGAGATCACGATTCCCTACTGGAACCTATATCGATACGACGACCAGAATCTTCTCATTCCCCCCGATTTCCCAGCCTACTTCGTCTACAAAACCTTTCTCGACGCCGACCGGCCCGAACTCCCACTGGAACGCATCGCTCTCCTTCAATATGAGAGCCGATATCGCCCCGACAGCCTGAAAGCCCGTTCCGCGCTTTACAACTGGCTTAGATACGCTCGGAATGATTCCCGCCGTCACCGGCTCGATTCGATTGGGGAGGAATCCCACGGAAAGGCGACCGAGGAAAAGGGCGCTCCGGGGAGCCCGGAAGAACAGCGTCTTTTCGAACAAATGATCGAATACGGCGCAGACGACTGGGCCCGGTATTCGCGACAGATGGATGCCCTCGCCGAGCAGCGCAGCCTGCCCATCCTCCACGCTCTTCAGCCTTTTCGCTACACGATTCCCGATGTTCCCTTGCGCGAGAAGAATCTTCCCGCCCTCCCGTGGGCCCGGCTGTTCTTTGAGGCCGACCACCCCTCTCGCAGGTACGCCATCCTGCGCGAGCGGGCCCGAAAAGCTTACGGAGAAAGCGGCTTTCGACAAGGCCTGGTCGCTTACTACGATCTGTCCGACGTTCTCCCGCCCGACGACGAGTACTGGGCTGACTTCGTTCATCCCACTCAAGAGGGTGGACTGCGTCTGGCCGAAGAGATATACTCAATCCTTCGCGCCAGCGGTCTCCTCGACGATACGGCCGTGCCGTCCCAGGAATAGAGAGAGGAATCAGGATGCGTTTCAGACCCTATGGTAACACGGGAATCCAGACTTCGGAAATCGGAATGGGAGGGATGCGCTTCGAAAATCCCGACCAGATCGAGGAAATGGCGCAGGTTGTCCTCCACGCCTTCGACAAAGGCGTGAACTATTTCGATACCGCCCCATTCTACTGCAAGGACAAGAGCGAAAACATTTTTGGCGTTGCGATCTCGGAAATGAAGAAGTCGGGAAAGCCCTTTTATATTTCGACCAAGACCGGTGTAAGCCGGGGCGAAGAGGTCCGTCCCCAGTTCGAGCGATCCCTCGAACGCCTCGGTGTGGACGCGGTCGATTTCTACCACGTCTGGTGCCTGGTCCGTCCGGAACAGCTTCCCGAGCGCAAACTGAACGGCGTCCTCGACGAGTTCCGCAAACTCAAGGAAGAGGGGCTCGTCAGGCATATCTGCGTGTCCACCCACCTCGGCGACGACCAGGTCGCCACTATGCTCGACCAAGCGGAAGGCCTTTTCGAAGGCATGCTCATCGGGCTGAACGCCATCAATTTCAACTTCCGGCTCAAGGGCGTGCGCGCGGCGGCGCAGCGCGGCATGGGCGTGGCCACCATGAACACGCTGGGTGGCGGCATGCTTGCCGACCACGCCCAGCACTATCGCTATCTCATGCGCGAAGGCGACGAGTCGATTCTCGAACCCGCCCTCCGTTTCAACCTCTCTGTGCCCGAAGTCTCCGTCGCCCTGGTCGGCTTCCGGAACAAGCGCGACGTCGACACGGCCTTTGAGGCCTATGAAAAAGTCGAACTTCTGTCCGATGCCGAAATGCGGGATTTCAAGACCGGGGTTGTCGAGTCGTCCGAAGATTTCTGCACCCAATGCAACTACTGCCGCGACTGCCCCGTCGAGATCCCCATCGTACGCTTCATGGAAGCGTACAACGGGAACCTCCTTGACGACAGCCAGCCCCAGAGCGTACTAAACAAACTCCGTTACCACTGGGGCATTCCCGAAGTGGAAGCCGCCCTCGCGGCCTGCACCGAATGCCGCCAGTGCGAGAACGTCTGCACCCAGCATCTGCCCATTCTGAAACGATTCGAGACTCTGCGACAGATGGAGCGCGAGAGCAAGGCGCAGAAGGCGAAACACACGTGAGCAGTTCACCCCACAAAACCAGTCCCATGAGCCCCGAGAACCCTCGACTCTTCATCGCCGCCAACATCAGTCCGGAGCAGCGGTCGGCATGCGCCGGATTGATCTCCAACCTGACCAAGGGCATCCGCTTTACCAAGGTCTACCCCAAGTGGGTGGAGCTGGAAAACCTGCATCTGACGCTCAAGTTCCTGGGAGCGACGGATACGCACAAAATTCCCCGGATCATCGAAACAGTCGGCGCCGCCGCGTTGGCACATGAAGCCTTCGGATTCACCCTGAAAGGCCTGGGCGTCTTTCCTCATGAGAAGGAGCCTCGGGTGCTGTGGGTGAAGATGAAAAAGGGCGCCAAGCGTCTGGCCGACCTGCATGACGCCGTCGACGGGGCCCTCGCCCGTATTGGAGTT
>JABMPG010000582.1 GCA_013203855.1 bacterium | reverse complement strand
GCCTTTGGATTCATACGGAGACGCCCTCCAGCGAGCACACCGAACTTCCCTCCCAACCCCGAAAACTGTACCAATGTGCAGGCCGCGTCATCTTATTATGGCGGGCCTCTCATCCGCAAGTCTTCCGGCTCTCCGGCCGGAAACATTCTGGGAGGCGAGTCGGGGGTGGCGGAACTACTTGTTGTGGCACGTCAGGCACAGCTGACTTTGGGCCTGAGTGATCACCAGCAGAAACTCATCGACTGCCGTGGCAGCTGGCCCGTTGTGAACGTCATGGCAGGAACTACACTCCAACTGCGATCCGAACAGCAAGTCCTGCTGAATCGTGCCGCCAAGTCCGGAGGGGCTGCTCGACGGGGAGAAAAGTTCCCTGTCCGCCGCGGCCAGCGCATCATTGTACACAAATGACACGGGGTGATCGTTTGCGAGCTCGTCCGCCCCGATTCCCAGATCCCCGCCCAGGAAAATCACACCCGGCCGGCCACCATACGAATCCACGGCCACCGTCCCGTCATGGCAGCTCAGACAAAGGCGAGACGCACCCGTCGGCTGGCTCACCGTCGCGTCCATGGTCGGGCTGTTATACAACTGGAACTGCTTGACCGTCACCTCATGGTTCCACAGAGGCGCCGAGGCCACACTGATATCCGCATCATGCGGCGTGTGACAGAAGATGCAGATCTGCTGCCGTTCCGTCAGGGCCGAAAAATCATGGGCGGAGCCCCGAATGCCGGCCTTCGGTGTTCCTGTCGGCCAGACCGCAAGCGCCAGACAGCACACGATCATAAGAACGATGTTCCGACTCGACCGAGAGGCATGGCGGGGTCGGATACGGGAGAGAAAGCGGTAAGACATGGCGATCCTGATCCTTTATCTGTCAGATGTCCGCATTATCAGCGGGAGGGATGAACAAGTCAATGCTCATCACTCCCCACAAACACAAGCCCTTTCGGACCCCTTTACTCGTAGTACAGCCAACCCTCCGAAGCCGTCACCGGAGTCGGAGGAACCGGGCCTCTCAGGGTCACATCCGGACGCAAGTCCTCGATCGACACACCGTAGACCGCCGTGACGCTCCGCTGAAGAAGCTGCACGGTGTAAGCCGTATTGTGAATGCCGAAACTGCCGTCTTCCCAGCAAAAGTTGTAGTTGTAAAGAGTCAACTTCTGCTCGTCCTCCAGATTTCCAAAATCACCCGAGGAAACACCGATCACACCCGTCTCGGAATCAACGGAGGTTCCCGGCATGGTGGCCAGAATGCGCGGACGCAAAAGATCGAACAATCCCTCAACCTCCGACTGCGTGCCTTCGAGAACGCCATCGCCATCGTAATCCGCCCAGGAACGCCGATCGTAATCTTCCAGATCCGCGTGACACATGTTGCACGTGTTGTCCACATTCAGCATGTCGTCATCCTCAAAGCCAGGGGTGCCCCTCTCGTCTCGCATCGAGTAAGTATGCGAACCCACAAACGGCGGGGTGATCTGGCCAGGACCAGACACGGGCGGATCGGCCATGTGACAGAACACGCACGAATCCGGCACGCCCGGGAAAGACAGATAGCCCGTGGAGTGGAAGGAGCTCGGCTCGACCGGCAACCCGAGCTCGGCCCCGTTCACGCCCTTCCACATGTCGGCCTGGGGACCATGGTGTGGACCACGAAAACTGTTCAGAGCCGTATCCTGAACGTCCGCGACCCGCGAATTGTGGCAACGCATGCAAAGACCGCCCGCGCCGCTGTTCGTCTCGTCCACCACATCACCCGAAGGCAACGTCGCCGCACCCACCAACCGCAGCTGAGCATGATTCTCCGTGAAGTGCGGGTCGTGACACGTCGCGCAGGTCACCGGATTGCCATGCTCGAAATCCTCAAACTCTCCGGCAGGTTGTCCATTGACCTGAGCGTTGACGAAACCCTCGCCAAAGTGGCAAACCGCACATGACGACCGGCCCACATGCCCCTCTCCGGAAAGATTAGTCCGGGTATGGGCGCTGAACTGCCACTGGTAAAAGCCCTGCTGAAAGCCGCTCGCAGAATCATGGCACTGCGCGCACTGCTTCGGATCCAGATTCGCCACCGCGATGGCCGCCCCTTCTTCCGTGATGTTCAGTGGATGGTGCGCGCCAGGACCGTGGCAACTCTCGCACTGGACCGAAGCCTTGGACTGAAGCGCCATCGGCAGGTCCGGAAAATGATCCATTCCCGTGGCGGCCGCATCTTCCACCAGTTCCGGAATCTGAGCCAGGTCGTATCCCAAGTTGTCCGCAATATCGTCGAAACCATTGTTGACTGCCTCGGGATGCTCGTCAAAACCTGTCGTATGACAGGGCAGGCACGACTCATCGTAATGACTCCCATAGGAGCCGTCCAGGTGAGTCTGCAACTTGCTCGCATGACGGGACTGGACCCATTCCGACGCCACCCCCAACCGCTCATCGGCATTGTTCCCCCCATGGCAGAAACCGGTCGAGCATTCCGGAAGCCGCGGGGTCCGAGGCGGCACGTTAAGCAAACCCGAGCCCGCGAAAGAACTCGCAAAGACCAGCTGAACCGTGCTCGTGGTCGGTTGCATCGACCCATCCACCGGCGTCACAAAGACGCGATACTTTCCGACTTCGGGAGGCCGCATGGTCGCCACGCCAGTCGCAGGATCGACGTTCACCGCGACCTCGTCACCAAACTGCATCCGAGCGGCCCACTGATACCCGCTGATCCCTTGCGTCACCCGAGGATTGGCCCGCATATAAACCTTCTGGCCGACCCCCACCACGTTGAGCCCCGACGAAACCTCGTCGAAAACAGGCTGGCCGGACAGGGCAACTTGACGGGGCGAAACAGCCAGAACCTCAATATCCGCCAACGCTCCCGGACCCGTCGCCGGCTCCGCGGCCGGTTCCGTGATCGGCCCGCGCAAACTCATCCGAGGATAATCCTCGCTGATCGGGCGCCCAAAGATGCCCTCATAGGCCCGCTGCAGCAGCTGCACCGCGTAGGCCGTGTTGTGGATGCCAAAACTGCCGTCCTCCCACACGAAATTGAAATTGTACATAGCCCTCTTCTGCTCCGGAGTCAAATTGGCGAAATCCCCTTCATCGATCCCGATCCTCCCAGACTCCTCATCAACCTCAGTGCCAGCCATAGTCGTGAGAATTCCCTCACGCAGAATATCGAACAAACCATGAATTTCGGTCTGGACACCCTCGAAATCACCGTTGCCATCATAGTCGCCCCACGATCCACGATCATAACTCGCCAGCGGACCATGACACTCCCCGCAAGCGTTCTCCGTGTTGAACATGTCATCCGATGGATCGTCGGGAGTACCGTTGTCATCCCGCATGCCGAAAGTGTGACCGCCAACCTTTGGCGGGGTGGAACCCGACCCAGAAGGCTCGGTCATATGGCAACCGACGCACGCTTCCTCGATGTTCCCCGAGTGCCAGGAATTCGGCTCGAAAGGCAGGTCAAAACCAACGCCGTTAATACCCAGAAGCATGTCCCCCTGAGGCCCGTGATGCGACCCGCGAAAACTGGCGGCGGCCGTCACTTCGGGATCGGACACGCGGGAATTGTGGCAGTTCATGCACAACCCGCCAAGGCCCGCGTTCTCACTGGCCTGACCGGAGTCAAAAGTGAAGTCGCCCGCGACGCGCAGTTGATAGGCGTTGTCCGAATAGTGAGGATCGTGGCAGGTCGCGCAGGTAATCGCATGAGGATCCTCGTAGGCTTGCGCCGGCTCCCCTTTGGCTCGAACCGCGACGAAACCCTCGCCCGTGTGGCATTTCGCGCAGGACGCGCTTTCGCTCGCATGACCTTCCACCAACTCCGTGTGAGCGCTCGCCTCCCACTGATAGAACTTCTGCTGATACCCCGAGGCCGAATCGTGGCACTGGGCGCAGGCGTTCACCGCCAGATCCGCGCCCGCGATACCCCGCCCCTCAAGCGAAAGGTGAGGCAAATGCTGCGAACCGGCGCCGTGGCAACTCTCGCACTGAATCGAAGCCCTCTCCTTGAGCGGATCCGGCAGCAGGGGATAGTTG
>JABMPG010000581.1 GCA_013203855.1 bacterium | reverse complement strand
GTTCATCAGGGTCACGCCGAAGACGATGATGAAGAGGACGACGGCAATGGCTGCGGCCTTCCCCATGTTGAAATACTGAAAAGCGTGGTTGTAGATGTAGTAACTCACCGTGGTCGTCGCGCCGTCGGGCCCGCCCTGGGTCATGACGTATGCGGCATCGAAGCCGCCCTGGAATCCGGCGATGACCGACGTGACGAATATGAAGAAGGTGGTGGGGGCGAGCATGGGCCATGTGACGTGGCGGAACTGGGCCCACAGCCCGGCGCCGTCGATCTCGGCCGCTTCGTAGAGTTCCTGAGGAATACCGGAGAGTCCGGCGAGATAGATGATCATGCCCAGTCCGCCCATGGTGGTCCACAGGCTCATCGTGATGATGGCGGGCTTGGCCCGGTGGTAGTTGGTCAGCCAGCGCGGCCCCTCTACGCCGATTACCGCCAGGACGCGGTTGATGAGTCCGAAATCCGGGTCGTAGAGATAGGTCCAGAGGAGGAGGAGACCAACTCCGGCGCAGATGTTGGGGAGGAAAAAGATCGTCCGGAAGAAGACCCGGCCGCGGATTTTCTGGTTGAGAACGATGGCGAGGAACAGCGACAGGGCCATGTGGATGGGGATGCCCATCATCAGGAAGAGGGTGTTGTAGAGATACTTCCAGAAATTCGGATCGTTGAGACGGAGCGCTCCGTCCTCTGCGCGAAACCAGCCGAGGATGTCCGTGAAGTTGCGCAGTCCGACGAATCGCGGGGGATGGAAGATGTCCCAGCGGAAGGTGCTGAGAGCAAGGGCGGCGATCACCGGCAGGAAGGTGAACAGCAGGAAACCGAAGATGTTCGGCGTCAGGAACAGCAGGGCCACGAGGTTGCGGCGTTTATTCATCTATTCGTTCCTCGTGAAATTCCGGATCGCCAGTTCCATGTCTTTCTGGGCCTGCTCCATCGCCTGCTCGGGAGTGGCCCGTCCGGACATGGCCCGGGCGACGGCGGCGGCCCAGATCTGCTGGAGTTCCTGCAGGTGGGGCACTCGGGGAGTCGGATAGAGATAATCGGCCGCCCGGATCATCAGGCCGAGGCTTTCGGGCTTGCCGGTATGGTCGGCGAAGACCTTGCGGGCGACGGCGGGCTTGGGCGGCAAGCCGCGATAGGCCATGGTTTCCATGAACTCGTCGCTGAAGAAGGCCTTGTTTAGCTCCCAGGCCTCGTCGGCTCGCTTCGTGTCGGCGGACATCACAATGGCTCCGCTCGAGGCCCAGTGGGCACGACGGCGGACCTTCGGGTGGAGGGCAATGTCCCAATTCAGGTCGGCAAATTTTTCGGACATGTGAGGCAGGTTGCCGGTGAACATCTTCTGCATGGCGTAGCGGCCCTGGACGAAAGGCGTATAGATGTCGAGCTTGTCGGTGCTGTAGGGCTCGGGCTTCGGCGCGATGTTGTACTTGTAATGAAGGTCGAGATTGGTCCGGATGTAGTCGAGCATCTCCGGTGTGTCGCACTGGGGCGTCAGGCCGTCCTTGGCGATGAACTCGGCGCCGAACAAGTAGTTTCCCAGTCCGCCGTAGTAGCCGTACTGGTCGATCCGCCCGTCGCCGTCGCGGTCCGTTGTGAGGGCCTTGGCCGTGCCCAGGAAGTCGTCGAACTCCCAGTCCGGGTCCGGATAGGGGACGCCGGCCTGGTCGAAGAGGTCCTTGTTGTAGACGATGAAGTCGATGTCGATCACATAGGGCACGCCCATCTGCCGGCCGTCGACCCGGTACCATTCGAGGCACTGGGGAAAGAACTCGGCGACGTCCACGTCACGCTCAAAGCGGTCGGTGATGTCGAGAAAAGCGCCGCGATCGGCGAACTCGGAGAAGCTCTGGCCCATCCACATGAGGTCGGGCGCGACCTTTCCCGCGATCATGACGAGGCATTTCTGGTAGTATCGACCCGAGATGATTCGGAGTTCGACATCGTTTTCGGGATGGGTCGCCTCAAACTGGCGCCCGGCGGCCTCGAAGGAGGGCCGGTCTCGGGCGTTGGAGTTGATGGCGAGCACGAGGTCGGCTTTGGCGTCCTCGGTGAGACCTCTGTCTGAGCAGGCCGCCAGGGCCAGGGGGACGATGAAGGCGGCCAGACGGCAGCCTTGGCGGAATAGTGAAGATCGTTTCTGTCCCGGATGTTTCATGAGAATCGACAATCTGGATCTGCCCGCAAAAGGGAATTCTGGGTGCCGGAAGCGACCGATGCCCTTTCTATAGCAGAATCGGCAGGGAAGGGCGATGGTTTTCGGGCAGGAAGCGCACCGGTGTACCGGTAATGTTAGGTTGTGCTCTTGTGCACGCTCGTGGATATTCTTGACAAATCTCGCCGGAATGCCGAGAAAAGACGGTGTATGTTGAATGCTTCTGTCAAAGGAATCCCGATGCCGCGTTTGACCTGTTTCCTCATTGCCCTGAGTTTTCTGGGCTCCTCCGTCTTGAATGCCCGGGGGGCCGGCGTTTCCGCCGTCGAGACCGCCCCGGTTCTTTTTGTCACCCCGGCGATGCTCGATACTGCCCGGCAGCGGGTGGAGGAGAAGAAGGACCCGTGGCACTCCGCGTGGCTCAAGACGCTTGAATCGGCGAAGTCGGCCCTGGACGAACCCTTCACGCCCTATACGGGTAAGGAGACGATCCCCTTTCGGCTAGAGGGATTCGGCGCTTTCATGCCGACGCGGGACATGGCGTTGGTCTATGCCATTTCGGGGGAAGAAGTCTATGCCGAGAAGGCCCGCACGGTTCTCCTGGACTGGGCGACCACGCAGCCCAGCCCGGGCGTGGTGTGCGAAACCCAGCGTCCCCAGTATCCCAACTCCAACATCGGGCTGGACCTCGCCATTCCCATGGTCTCATAC
>JABMPG010000580.1 GCA_013203855.1 bacterium | reverse complement strand
TTTTGAGTTTTGAGTTTTGAGTCAGGCTTGGCGGGCAAGGGCAATTCTAATGGACAAACTCCAAACTCAAGACTCTGAACTCACTTCTTGCACTTCGTTTCCCACTCCGCCGGCTCAAGAACCGTCGATTCGTCCACGAGCATGACAGGGATCTCGTCGGTGATCGCGTAGGACCGGCGGCAATCGGGATTGGTGCAGCAAATCGTGTCGTCCACTTCGACGACCTTGGTCTTGCAGGCCGGACAGGCCAGAATTTCCATCAGTTGCGGATCGATGGGCATCGCGGATTCTCCTCGCATCGAGCATGCCGACCCTCGGGCCGGCCCTTAAACGGCTTCGACTCACAGCATACCCACGCCCTTCCAAGCCTGACAACAGAAAAGAATGACGTTGTCGCAGCACAATGATAATGTTCCCGCTAGCCTGACTTTCGCGGGCGAACTGCCAAAGTCGGGTTAGGAACCCCATTCTTGGAGTGCGCAAGCATGGCTTCAGTACCCCGGAAACAGCCAATCCCTAAGACGGCTGACCCAGAAGTGACATCCAGGATACCGGCAACCGCCCGGTTTGCTTTCATATTGAACCCGCCCGGCTCTCCCGCTATATTGAAGATGAATTCGCCGGAATGGAGATTCAGTGATGGGCCATGGATTGACGCCACAGCAGACCGCTTCCGAAAATGGGCCAAAACTGCCGCTGCACGACGCGGCCAGCCTACGCACAACCCTCGAGATCGACACGAAGGTTAACATCCTTCGCGCCCGTATGAACGATTTCGAGCGTTTCGAAAACCTCGCCCTGCCCGAATTCCGGCGTGAGATCCCGCAATTCCAACATCTGATGCTGTTGATCGGCCAATCCTGTATTGATATCAGCTGTACCCTCCTCATGGATTACACCGGCGCCGTGCCGCGCAGCTACGTCCACATCATGGGCTCCTGCGCGCGCCATCGCCTTCTTCCCGACCGCCTTGTGGGCCGACTCTGCAGACAACTTATCCTGATCTCCAACGGCTATGACCGCCTCGACGAATCCGAGATCGAGGCCACCCACCGGGACGTGGCGGAGTCGGGCAAAGTCTTTCGCCGATTCAGCGAACACGTCCAAGGCCGCCTTGACAGCCAACGCCTCCAAGCCTGATCCCTCATGCCCGTTATTACCCGCCTTCAGGCCATCGGCCGCCACGCCGCCTCCACCCGCGTTGAAATCGACGGCGAACCATGGATGGAACTCGACACCGAGGTCGTCCTCCGCTTCGCCCTGTGGAAGGGAATGGAGGCCGACGATGCTTTTCAGCGCACGCTGGCGGCCGAGCATCACTTCATTCGCGCCCGTCGGGCCACGGCAATTCTGCTCAACACGCGGCTCCGCGCCAGTAACGAACTCCGGCGCCGTCTCCGAGAGAAAAAGTTCGACGAGGCGACCGTGGAGCGGACGGTCGCGCATTTCGAGGAAAAGGGCGATCTGGACGATGAGCGCTTCGCCCGGCTGTACCTTCGCAACGAGTTGAAGAAGGCCAATGTCGGACCCTTGAAAGCGCGGGAGAAACTGCGATCTCTGGGCGTGGCGGAGGAATTTATCGATCGGGCGATAGCCGAGGCGGAGGGCGCGGGACGGGAAGGTCAATTGGTCAAGGCGCGGCGTCTGGCCGAGAAAAGGGCGCGGATCGGGCGGGATGAGAGCGCGTTGAAACTGAAAAAACGCATTCACGAAGCGCTCAGGCGGGCCGGATTCGAATCGGATATCTGTCGGGTGGTGGTGGAGGAGATGACGGCGCGTGAGGGACGAGTTGGCGGACTTGATTGACAGAACAACCGCCCGATCCGTATAAGCGGGCGAGGGACAACGAAGAGGTTATTTCATACGAGGAGGACGACCATGCGTTGGCTGATCCTGTTGTTGGCGCTGGGGCTGGCTGGGCCGGGCTGTGTGACCACTCCGGCCATGAGCAAGTCGAACTACGGGAATCTGGAGGTAAACGTGTACAGCATGGCCGGGAACGGTCTCGACAAAAGGACGTGGTCTATCTCGACCCCCGTCGACCTCTATGTGGACGGCCTTTTCGTCAGCAGCGTCACCACGAGCAAGCCGGTTCTCTTTCTGAAGCGCGGCGAGCATCGTATCGAGGTGCGCGCCTTGGGCTACCAGCCGATCGAGAAGACGATCACGATCCTCGGAGAGCCCAACCACCAAGTTTTCGAAATTCGCCTCGACCCGTTGACCGAATAGCGATCAGTCCTCCATCGTGAAAACCACGCCGAGGATCTTGTCCGGATCCTCAAGAATCTTCGTCGTTTCCTCCTCGACCCTTTGGAGGGGGATTCGGTGGGTGGTGAGTTTTTCGACGGGAAGTTTGCCTTCGGCCATGAGACGCAGGCAGAGTTTCAGATTGGTCTGAGTCGTCCAGCGCATGAAAACGGGGGGGTAAGCCGCGCCGAATTCCCAAGGCTCGTCGTGGTAGCCGGGACCGGAGCGCGAGGAGCGGCGAATGTCGAGGTTGGTCGTGTCGTTGTCCCAGGGAAAGGTGGCCGACCCGATCATGACGATGTTGCCCATGCGGTGGCCATCGAGGGAGAGTTTCATGCTGGCCTTGAGCGACTGATACGCACGGGAGCCGTCGCCGCCGAAAGCCATCGTGGCCGTGTCGAGGCCGTGGCCGTTCGTGAACTCTTGAGTAGCAGCCACTTCGTCTTCATGGCCGACAAGAACGGCGCGGTCCACGCACCAGAGGGCAGCCAGGTCGGTGCGGAATCGGATCGTGTCCCAGCCGATGACAAAGTTTCCCGCGAGCTGGTGCAGCCGCCCGGCAAGTTGGCCGACGATGCCGAGACCCACGATCGCCGCATAGCCGCCGAACTCTGGTTCGCCACGCCTCAGCCCCTGCAGTGCGGTCGCAGCGAGGTGGCCGTAGCTGCCCTGCTCGAAGGTAAGATTGTCGGGCAGCGGCGCGCAGAGGTGATGGGGAACCAGGGAGTAGTCGGTATGGAGGGCGTAGCCGCCGCCCATGCAGGCCACGCGGTCGCCGATCTGATACTCTGTCACGCCCTCGCCGACACCGATGACCTCGCCCGCGTTGGCATAGCCGAAGGGCAGGGGCTTGGCCTTCGGATCGGGGTCTTCCCGTTTGGCCTTGAGTTGAGGCCAGCCCCCGAGCTCCGTGCCCGGGCTCACCAGCGAGGCGCGCACCCCGACCAAGACCGCTCCGGGCCGGATTGCCGGGATCTCCTGCTCGATCAGCCGGATATGTCCATCGCCGCACAGAGCGGCCACCTTGCGTTTGCCTGCGTGTGCCATTTTGCCTGCCTTTCCGGAGGGCGGAATAGCCTCGGGAGAACATTGCCCTCGACGGTTACTTACCATGGACAGGGCAATTCACTTGGGCAAGGTTTTTTTTGGGAGCACCCAAGGGGCAGAAGGCAGACCGAAGAGACAACGGTCCCACATTTGGCCTTTTCTCATGTCCGGATTTTGATAGCCCGTCCGCTTTTCGATGCACTTTGAAATTGCAGATTCCACTCAATCTCCCATACTGGGTAACCGATCCGGCCTGTTTGGCCCCACGAAAGAGAATTTCCCATGAAAACGTATCGTTGTCTCATCATCTCATCGCTATGCGCCTTGATTCTGACGGTTTCCCCCCTCTGTCGGGGGCAGGAAGTGAAGCCGCTCCTGATCGAGTCGGAGTCCCTTCCCTTTTCGGGCGATTGGCGAACCCAAAGCGACCCGCGTGTTTCGAACGGCGGGATTGTGCTCAGTCTTTCCGGCCCCGCGGGCGCGCCCACCATGGGGCTTTTCGACGTTCCGATCGAAGGGGACTATCGGGCCTGGACCAACTCCAGAGACGACGCGAAGATCAAGCCTGGGACCCGGCGCTATGAAGTTGTCGTTGACGGGAAAGCCCTGCCGAAGGAAGCCGGCGCTCACCTGCATGACGGCTGGCGCTGGGAAGAGCTGGGCGGAATTCATCTGACCGCCGGTGAGCTCCTGATGTTCAAGAGCGTCACGTCCTACGCCCGAAGCGACGCCGTTCTCTTTGCCCCCGCCGGTTTCGATCCCCGGGACATGGCCATAGAGGACTTGGCGGCTTACCGGATCGCGGCCCGGCAGATGGAGATGAAGTCGGCGGACACGGCCAAGGCGTATATCGCGCCCGCCGTCGGCGATGAACCGGGCAAGGTCGTCGCGCGGCTGGCCAACGACCGGCTTGAGGTGTTTTTCGAGTCGCGGAAGGACGCGAAAGACCAGGAGCGGATCGTCCGCCGGGCGCGCCTCCGGGACGGCAAAAAGTGGATCGAGCCGGCGCCCTTCACGGCGGAGAAAGTCTTCGTGTTACGCGCCGCGGACGTTGAAGTCGGGTTCGATCCCTTCCCGGGCTGGACGCGGAAAGACAAGCAGACTACGATCGAATTCGGGGACCAGAGCGTCTCCCTGCCCTTCCACACGAGCAATCCTTTCGAGGCGGGCGACGTGAGCGTCCTGGTCCCCGTCAGCGCGAGCCAAGAGGACGAGAACTCGGTGCGGGTCCGTTTCATCGACCAGGATGGAGGCTTCCTCCGCCTTGCCTCAGGTGTCTACACGCTCCCGAAAGACGGTCTCGATCTGGCTTTCGAGCTGACTCTGACCCCGGCAAGCGATGGCTTCTATTCGTGCGGGATCTGCGCTTTCAAAGACCGGCCCCTCGACCAAGTCGATTACGTCCAGTTGCCGCCTCTCTACCAGTTCCAGCGCGTTCCCGAGGAACCCAGACTGATCACCAACATCATGACGCCCCACCCGCTGTCGCTGGTTGAGTCGCGGGAGGGAGAATCGTCCGTCGCATCGCTGGTCATGGCCGAGCCGGACCGGCTGCCTTTCGAATGGCCCGAGGGAGACAAACCGCGCTACGGCTTCACGCTCACGAATCCCGAGGGACGGGTTCAGCCCTGCCTCTTTACGCCGGTCCTCGGCCTGATCGGCTCCCAATGGGAGGCAGGCATAGAAAAGACCGTCGCTTGGCGACTCGTCCAGAAGCCCGGGGACTGGAAGGCGGCGATGGAAACCGTCTCGGAAGGGATCCTCAACGTGCGGGATTACCGCAAACCGGTTTACGGTTCCCTGACGGACGCGGTCTTCAACATGATCGAGATGATGCGGAGCGATGAAAAGGGCGGGTGGGACCCGAAGTACAAAGGCTTCTACGACATCGAGACCCAGAACATGGTGAAACAGGCCTCCCCTCTGACCGTGATTTCCATGGCGCTCCTGACGCGCGACGAGGATTTCTACCGCACCCGCTCACTGCCCACCATAGAGGCGACCCTGAGCTGGCGGCGCGGGAACTTCATCACCACCGGCATCACGAACAAGGGTCAGCCCTCAGAGAATCAACTCACCGTCCCGACCGAGTTCTACAGCACGGCCTATTGGGCGGGCGTGGACGTCCTGCTGAGGCGGCTCAACCCATGGCTGGAAGAATTCATGCTCCGCGATGGGGATGTCTACCACTCTCCCGACTTCAACTCCTCGCCCGTCTGGTCCGAGTGGCTGGCCCTGTACCGCCGAAACCCGGACCCTGCCCTTCTGGAGAAGATCCGCGGCTTGGCGGACGAATGGATCGAGAACGATGTCTTTGGCCGGCAGACGGAGCCGGTCGCCTTCGAAAAGTTTTCGAACATCTCTTTCTACCCCTACTGGTGGGACTTGCTTGAGTTGTACGAGATCACCAAGGAATCGCGCTATCTCAAGGCGACCGAAGAGGGCGCTTTCGGCACGATCGCCACCCAATGGTCCCAGCCGGTCATTCCGGATCGGGAAGTCCTGATCCACGAGGGAGGCCAGGCCCGGGGCGAAATGAAAATGTACCACCGGGGCGAAGAACTGTTCCGGTTGGGCTGGCCACGCCAGAACAATGACACCCCCGAGAAGATGATCCCCGCCTGGATCGTGTCAGGCGTAGGCTACAGCCTCGAGAATGCCCAGACCTATTTCCTCACAAGCAATTGCCGCAAGATCACGGCCTCCACCTGGGCGCCTTTCCTCCTCCGGCTCTATGGCCAAACGGGCCGGGAGATCTATCAAACCTACGCCCGAAACACGATCATCGGCCGATTCTCCAACTACCCCGGCTACTATGTCGCCCTCCATACCGACCTCTATCTGAAGCCGGATTACCCCTACACCGGGCCCGACGTCACGAGCATCTACTACCACCACCTCCCGATCACGCTGGCCTTCGCAACGGACTATCTCGTGGCCCAGGCCCACGTCCGCTCCGCTGGCGCCATCGATTTCCCCCACAGCGTCCAGAAAAACTACGCCTGGTTCACCAACTGGGTCTACGGCCCCGAGCCAGGACATGTTTTCGAAGAAGACGGCGCCGTCCTCTGGCTCGACCCGAAACTGGTCCAGATCGAAACCCATATGGTGGACTGGCTGACCGCGCGCAGCGACGACCGCTTCTTCCTCATCCTCATGAGCCAGGAGGACCAGGCCGTGAAGATTCAGGCCGGGCTGGATACGGAGCGGATCGGGATGGACGCGGCCGCCTTGGGCCAGATCTATGAAAACTCAAAGAAGGACTTGGGCCAGGTCCAGATCGCGGACGGCAAACTCGAAATCGAAATCCCGGCCAAGGGCCTGGTCACTCTGAGCTTCCCCGCCGAGACGCGTCGCCAGTTCCCCGAAATGCCGGCGTTAAGACAGGGACACTACACGCGCAAGGCGGATTCCGACGAGTGGGAAGATCTCCACGTCTTCCGCATCCGCGGACCTTACGGTTCCGATTCCGTCTTCGCCGTTTTCTCCGGCGAACCCGGCCAGGGCGCCCACGCGACCTTCACCCTCACGGGCGCTCAGGAACGCACCGTCCGAGACACCGACCTCCCCTTCGAACTCTCCATCTACCCTATCCCGACGGATCAGGACGTGACGATGGAGGTTTCGACGACCGATTCGAAGGGCCAGACCCAAGAGTTCAAGGTCGAGGTCCCGGCTTCTCCGGGTGCATCTCAGGTATTTGAGGGGTCAGGC
>JABMPG010000579.1 GCA_013203855.1 bacterium | reverse complement strand
GGCTTCACGCGCCTGCTGTGGCGCAATCTTCCCTTTCTAAAGGGCGCGAGAACTCAACCTCGATGGTATATGGGGCGGTTTCCGTTTCAATTCTGTCACCATCGGGAGGCTCCTCGTGTTTCTCTCCACCTTCGAAAATTGAAAGTCACACAGAGATCCCGCAGAGAACAGCAGAGACAGGGGATGTTTCTGGTGGGTTCTGGACGGTCCGTGTCGGGCTGGTTTTTCTTCTCAGCGTGCCTGCATCTCGGCGTTAATGGCCTCGGATTCGGCCGGGTTTCCTGAGATTCCACGGGTCCTACCTCTCGGATTTCGTAATCCGTGCCAGGACCGCCCCCAGAAACTTACCGTTCTCGTCCATCATCATCAGGTGAGGAAGCCGGTCCTCGCCGAACCAGTAGAAGGCAAACTGCGAGCCGTAGACCTGACCGAGATACTGTCCGGTCGCGAACCGCCCTTTCCCGTCGCCCCACAGAACGGCCACGCGCTCGGAATCGGACCACCAGGCGTCCTGGTTTCCGTCGCCGTCCACGTCGTTGAAACCGACGCCTCCTCGCTCGTTGAACGCGGTCCGGACGAGCCGTTTCCCATAGTCGATGACCAAGGGCGAATCGAGGGCCGTCGTCTCGATCATTACCTGGTTTTGGCCACGGGTGATGGTATCGTCTTTCCCGTCGCCGTCCACGTCCTTCACGAAAGAAACCGGGCCGGGTTCCGGGTCCGCCGCATCGGTCGAATGCTCTTGCATGGCCTTGAGAATATCCACTTCGATACTGTGCTTGCTCTGAAGCTCGACCCATCCGGCGATAGTCAGGCGTAGTTCCTGTTCCTCCGCGGAAAGAGGAAAGGAACTGATCAGGCGCGGCAGGGCGAGCAACAGAACTGTACCAGCCAGAAAAAGGATCACCAGCACATAAAAAAAAGGCCGCGTTTTGTCGATATCCTCCCTGCTCAACTCATCCATGTGAAGCCTTTCCCCGATGCCGCCGCTGGTCCGGGTAGCAGCGTGCGCGATTCAAGAGAATTATGATAGGGACCCGGGAAGGGCTTGTCACGGTCTTTCGGTCCGTGTGGGACACCGTCCGGGAACTCATCACAGTCCAGAGATTTCGGATGGCCACGGGCTTTGCTGTCGAACCGATAAATCGGTTCAGCCCCTTTGTCCTGCCTACCGTTGGTTGAATCGCAACTGCTCGATTCAACCAACGGCTTGGATATCGAACCGCTACGCAGTTGCCGGTGTTTGGCCTGCTTGGTCGCGTGGATGACTGTCGACTGTGGCAAATCGCTACGGAGTCAGGCTGAGGGAAAACACCTGCCCATCTCGGCTTTGCGGAGTTCCTGGGCCACCGTCCTCGCGGGCTAGCCCTTCACCCACACCACCGAATCCAGAGATCCACACTCGAAACTCAGAACTCAGTTAACGCCAGTGGATCTCATCGATCTTGGGGGGCTCTCCCGCCATGATGGTATAGAGGCGCGCATGCTCGAGTCGGAGTCGCAGCCGGATACGATTGTGACGCAGATCTTCCATGCGCCGGCGGCCGGGCCAGTGAACCGTGCCGTCCTCGATCCGGTCCCGGGCGTGAGTGTTGCCGCGGAAGATTGCCTTGTTCTCGCCGCACCACGCGGGCAGGGGGTCTCCGTCTTCATTAAGTATCTCGACGTCGATCTGGCCGTTGAGATGAAAGGGATGGGATTCAAAAGACTGGCGGGTATCGGCGTTGAGGATCAGTTCTCCGCCCGGCCATTCCAGCGGCGCGGTTTCCAGAATGCCGCCGGTCTGGCCTTCGATTGCGCAGAACCGGTCCAGGGGCAGGGAAGCGCAACCGATGACGCCGTGACGCCGGACGGTGTCGCTGTTGTGGGCGAAGGCGCGCCCGCCGAAGTAGAAGGCCATCTGTTCATCCAGAATAATCGGTCCATTGCTGGCGCATGTCGTCCAGGCACTGTTCCAGTACTGGTTGGAGGGTATGAACGGCTCGCGCGGAATCGGGCGGAACCACTTGCGCCCGTCCCGGCTCAGGGCGAGATGGACCTCGATCCGGTCGATGTCGCTGCGCCAGCACTGCAGGAGCCCAATATACCAGTCATGTCGCGGGAAAACGCTCATGCCGTACAGTTCCACTTCGGCGTCGTCAAGCAGATCGGGAGCGAGAACCATCTCGAGGTCCGACCAGTTCATCCCGTTGGGGCTCTCGGTCCGGTAGATGCAGTGGGCGCCCTTCTGGCGGAACATTTCCGGATGGCGGGTGTAGGCCACGAAGCGGCGGTTCTGCTTGACTCCCATGACCGTTGTCATGTCTCCCGCCTGCAAGCGCACCCCCGGCGTCTGGTTCCAGGTGAGGCCGTCGAGGCTGCGGTAGAGATAGAGACCGTTGCGCGCGCCCCATCGCTCCTCGCGGGGGACCCAGTGAAAAACGATCATTTTATAGGGGAAGTCGAAGTCGTCCGGATCGTAGATCACGCTGGGCGCGTCCATGGGCAAAGGCGATTCGAGCACAATGTTCGATGGGCGTCGGCCTTCCCAGGGCGCCACGCTCAGCCCCGGCTTGCGCCAGCTGAGACCATCCGAGCTGGTGGCCACCATGACGTAGGTGCTCCCGGGGCCCGGATCCCGATTGGTGTAGTACATGCGCCACTCGCCGCCGGGATCGCGCACCACCGAGCCGTAGAGGGTCAGCATGCGTCCTTCCCAGGGCTGGTCCGGCTTGAGGATCGGCTCGGGAAAGACGTTTGCGGCCATCCATCGTCGCGTCAGCCTTTGCTGGTGAGAGATAAGGGTATCATCGAAGAGAAACTGCGGGACCTCATAGGGCAGCCTCATGGGAGTCTCCTTCGTCGCGCCATTTGGCGAATCGAGATGGTTCTTGTTCTGACTGTGTATCCGGATTTTGTCCGGAAAGGTGAAACCGCGCGGTCTCCGGGCCGACCTTGTATCCGTCGACTTCCTCCCGGACCTGCTCGCAACGCAGCAGGTTTTCCGAAATCACCACGCGCATGGGGGATCCGAGATGTCGGCCATAGTGGCCCGTGTTAATGACGACCCGCTGTCCGATCGGCCATACACCAGACCGGTGGAAATGGCCGATGATGAGAAAACGGGCCGGCAGATTGAACTTTTCGAGAATTGTCGCCGCCTGGGCCGGATGCCCGTGCCTCGCGCGTATCAGCCGCCAGAGGGAGTCGGGCCGGGCCAGCCACCAGGGCAGCCCCACGAGACGGCTCAGAAAGGGGCGGCATGTTCGCCATTTCTTGATGTCGGCATAGTATTCCTCCAGAGCCAGGGCTGCCGCCTCCAATTCTCCCGAGAGTGTCTCGCGGCGATCCTGAGACAGAGCAGCGCGGGCCTCTCCGCGCAGGCGCTCGATCAGACGATGACCCGGCCTCCACGGTGATACGCCGGGGTACACGATGTGTCCATGCGTCACCAGCACCCGCCCCCCAGCCAGTTCCAGAT
>JABMPG010000578.1 GCA_013203855.1 bacterium | reverse complement strand
CCCCATGAAACCGGTGTTGATTTCAAAATACAGAATCTCGTTCTCCCCGAGCTTGTAGATCAGTTCGGAAAGGAAAACCGCGACCTGGCCAGGGAAAAGATCTTTCAACTCTTCGGCGCTGGTCCCGGCGTTGTCCGAGAGGCTCTGCCATTTGGATGCAAGCTGATCCTTCAAAGGCTTGAAGAACATCTCGAATTCAGAGCCCGTGTACATGGCGTGAAAGGGCGTCTTCTCCCACGCCCCGCTCAGTTCGGCCACGTCCCGAGCCTGAAGAAAAAGCAACGTCTCCTCGGGCGCATAGACCGACAGATCGGCCTTGCCCTCACCGAGAGCGGCCGCAACAACCAGGACGAACGCCAGGGGAATCAGCGCGACCGTCTTGTGAACGAAATTCATGAATTACCTCTTTTCCTCTTCGAAGCTCGGCATCGGATCGTGATAGCGATAGCCTGTATTCTGCTCCTCTCCCGAAGGCGAGTAGGCTTTGGCATTCTCCACAAAATGATGCAGGTACCAGACCGGCAGCGCGAAGGCCAGCCCCTCCTGAAAAACCGCCCGGAAGGTGACCAGACCGATCACCCGGCCCTGGCTGTCCACCAGCGGGCCGCCACTGTTCCCCGGATTCACCGCCGCAGTAGTCTGAAGATACAGCACGTCATTGAAATTCCGGTTGGTCGAACTGATGATCCCCTGGGTCACGGAATGCTCAAGCATTTTGCGACCCACGCCCGGGTTACCGATCGCATAGACCCTCAGACTCGTCCGCACGATCTCCGGAGGAGCCAGAAGCAGAGCCGGAAGGGGACCATCCAACTGATCCTCCGGGATCTTCAGAAGGGCGCAGTCCATGAGAGAACTGAAAGCTCTCACTTCCACATCCTCATACTCCTTCTTCTCCGGCTTGCCCTGCCGGTTGCGCAGGAACACCGTCACATCGTTACGATTCTCGCCGCGAACCACATGATGATTCGTCAGAATAAGCCCGGACGGATCGATGATGAACCCGGCGCCAAAACCGCCCGGATTCGACACCACCACGATAGCCTGCTTCAGGTCTTCGGTAATGTCATCGATATCCCCAGTGATAACGCCCGGTTCAGCCGACGAGGGAAGCGGCCTGGTCTCGTCCCTCTCCATCGCAGCTTCCGGCGCCTCCTCTCCCGCGGCCCTCTCCTCGGCCACCGAATCGACCGGAACCGACAAGACCTCGAAGCCAAGATCGAAAACCAGGCGGTCATCCGTGCGCTGAAGAAGGTCCGCGCGCACCATCGAGCCATTGCGCAAGACCACTTCGGTCTGCTGGGCCGGAGCCAAGCCTGTCAGCAAAGCGACGATCACCAGTGAGAGCAAAGCAAATCGAATCATCAAAACCTCCATTCGGAGACGTTTCAATCAGTCAGATGAACGCGTCCGTACACGACAAGCCGCCCCCTTTGCACGGGACAGCCCCACAACAGAATACGAAATTCCAAAAACGTCTGTAAAGCTTATACCGCCCCGCTTGCGAGAGGGACTTGCGTAATCGAGAAAGCAACGCTGGTAGAGGTGGAATGGGATGTCAAGTGTCTCGTTACCCCAGCCGACACAGAGAAGTCGATTCGAGCACCGATGTTTTGCGGCTTCGCCGAGTGCCCGAGACGCTCCCCGATGAACCCCTGAGCGGGCGCTGGAGACCGAGCGCAAGGGCAGACGCGACCACTTTCCGCTGCGGGCGATGTGATCTCCGGGCACGGGACAGTCGCCGCGCCCCCGAAACTGGCGAGAAAGAACCGCCCTATCCTCCGAATCCATATCCGGCAAGGCGCTCCTGCTCCCGAAAGCCTTCACCTCCTCGACCTCCGTCCCCAGCGCGTGGACAATCGGACTGGCCACACCGATACCGAAATTGACCATCAGACCGCCGCTCTTCGTCTTCACAAGAAAAGCACCCGCAAGACGCGAGGAGGCCTTGCGTCCTCTGAATAATGGGTTTCACCCCACAGAACCCAGACAGCAGGCTTGACAGAACCCCCACTATCGGCGATAAAGAGACGCCGCGCCGAAGTGGCGGAATGGCAGACGCAGAGGGCTCAAAATCCTCCGATGGCAACATCATGTGGGTTCGAATCCCACCTTCGGCACCAACCATAAGTCCAGCACTATCAACAATCGGCGCCCGGGACCCCTCGGGCGCCTTTTTTTGGGGCCACAGAAGACTTTTTCCTACAATACCTGCACGATCGCTGCATCATTCCAGCAGTGAATCACGGTCCAGAAAAACGGGCTTTTTCGCGGAAGCACTTGTCTTGCCAGTGAAGCGTGAAACCATGTCACACATGGCCAGTACCGACTATGGACGTACCCATGTCCCTGTAGGGATGGCCTCGCCAGTGGAAACCCGGAGATCCTGACATCGTGAAGCCGGTGGTGACGCTATGGAAGCGGATGATGCTTAACCTGCCCACACGGGCAATCTGGCATGGGATCAACAACCTGATCGGCCACCTGGAGGGTGTGAGTCTGGCGGTGCCGGGGATCTGACGGAAGGGGGCGGCGCGACGTGGAAAAAGGTCCTGCCGGATCTCGCGGCCTTCTATGCCAACGCAGACATGAACCCAGAGTTGCGCGAGACGGCTCGGGGACGAGAAGGCGCTCAAGGATCAGTTGCGAGAGATGGGCGCATCGCCGAAGAAGATTCGCGAGAGGCTCCAGGCGGCGGAACCCCTCGCGGGACTGTCGAGAAAGAACGAGCGGGCCTTCAAGGCGTGGCTCACGCGGGAGCAGCGCCGTCTTGTGGGGCAGGGGAATCGGTACTACGAGGTAACGTTCCGGTGAAAACCGTACCATTTCTGTTGACAAGTACGCTGCAACAGAGGGAGAAAGCATGGGGCGGTTGATAGGTTGTGAAAGGTGGCATTTTAGGGGCCGTATAAGACGCCCTGCTAAGGGGAAGCCACGACAGAAATGCCTGCGGATTCACGAGTTACTCCGTATCCGGCTGACGGACGAAGATGGGTGTTATACGGACAGAATGTCTGAGTCGGCGTCTTAATGTGGGTCCATCTAATTATTGTTCGGCCAAGGAGATGAAATGAATCAAGCGATCTACGATCACCTCGTCCAAGTTGCCAAGAAGCGAGATCTTACAACCTACAGTGACATTGCACCCATGGCTGGCCTTTCAATGGATGACCCGAGCGACAGACAGTCAATGTCAGATTTGCTTGAGGAAATCGCTCGTTACGAGCAACAGCAAGGGAACCCAATGCTCACTGCCGTTGTCATTCATAGCGGAGGAGACAATAATCCCGGGAATGGCTTCTTTGACATCGCCGAAGAGTTCGGTCGATTCAGCGGAAGTACAGATCAGCTCAAGCGGATTGCGTTTTGGGCTGAAGCTGTGACCGAAGTGTACGAGTTCTGGAAATGAAACGGACGGCCGAACCAGCAACTGAACCGTATGGTGGTTCCGCTGGCGCTCCACCACCGCCGGCTAGTTGACTCGTTCGGCACTCGGAAAACGAAATGATGACATGAGCGACTCGAAGCCACAGAAGAAGAAACGCAAATCGGGTATCCCCACCGGGAACGCTGGAGAGTACTTCGTGATGGGAGAGATGCTGCGGCGCGGGTTCGATGCCCAGTTGGCTGATCGCAATACGAAGGACTACGACATTCTTGTTGGCCTCCCTGCCGACAGAGTTCTGAAGAATCTACAGGTCAAGACCGTACGGTCCGCGCCCTGGTACGTCAAAGCCGCGATCTATTCAGATGAGCTCGCCGACCAGCTGACTATCTTTGTCCTCCTGGGTGACGAAACAGCTCAGAAGCCTGTGCGCTATTTCATAACCAGGAACAGTGAAGTCGCAGGACACGTTCATCACCCGCAGACCTGGAAGAAGAATGGTTTCATGCCCCTCAACGCAGTCAGGGAGTATGAGAATCGGTGGGAGATATTTGCTGAATGAACAGGAGTGTTGAACCGGAGAACTGACTCGTGCTCGAAATGGTCTCGGACTGTCATTCATATCGTTCAAGGCGTGGCTCACGCCGGACCAGAGGCGGCTTCTGGATCGGGCGTCGCGGTACTATCGGGAGACGTTTCGGTGACAACCCGTGCGATTTGCATTGACGCCTTGAAGGGCGGGGTCCAACATACGTTCGTTTTTGTCAAGTTGGAGAGGAGAATGTTGCGGCAATGTCCTATCTGTGGGGGGATGTGAGAGGCCCGATGACACCTTGTGCAAGTGGAAATGCGGACTGGAATTACGAAGTCAAAGCGGTGTGAAGGGGACGGGAATCGGTAAGGTATCGGCCGGGTTAAAGGGGGAGAACGAAGGTGTTTTATACAGAAACCATATATCCCCCTGCTCCCACTGCAAAGCAT
>JABMPG010000577.1 GCA_013203855.1 bacterium | reverse complement strand
GTCATCTTCGAAGAGTTCAAGGGCACCGGCAACATGGAGTGCCACCTTGACCGCAAACTGGCCGATCGACGCATCTACCCCTCGATCGACATCCAGCTCTCTGGCACCCGAAAAGAAGAGCTCCTCCTGGCGCAGGACGTCCTTCAGCGGGTCTGGCTCCTGAGAAAAATCCTCAACGAACTCAACACCGTCGAAGCCATGGAATTCCTCCTCGAACGGCTCCGCAAGACCGATTCGAACAAAGAATTCCTCGAGATCATGAACCAGTAAACCGGCCGAAGACTGTAATTCGACTCATTCTCCCCCTTCCCCGGACTATTCGCGGGAAGGGGTTTTCTTTTCAGGAAAGATCTAGGCCTCAGACTCGACGAGAACCTGCTCGAGCGTTTTCAGGCAGAAGTCGCAGCGGTGGCATGCTCTGTCACAGCTCGACGTCTTCTCGAACCAGTCGGCGGGGAAACGCGTGTTGTCCACCAGGTGCGGCGCGAACGCCCTCGAAAACCCTGGCTCAAATAGATCCAGCAGATTCCCTCGAAAACCCCTGTTCACATAGGCATGGATCACCATGCGCGGGTTGCCGTGCATCCGCGTCGCCAGCTTCACCACAGGGAAAATCTTCTCGTAACGCCACAGATCCTCCGGCCGGACCCACGTCGACTGAAGAACCGCCGGCCAATTCTCCCGCTTCCGGAAAAAATTCCAGCAGACATGAGGCGTCCAGTCCGCGATGTTCCGCGTCTCTGCCACCTCCGCCTCATGCGCCACCAGATTGTCATGAAACGTCTGGCCCGGGCATAGCCTCAGACACCCGCTGTTGGCCAGCATCAGCAAGCCTTTGCCATTTCGGTCTGCCCAACTCCGCAGATCGTGCAGATGCTCCAAGTCCCGATTGTAGTCCCGCTGCACGCAAAACGAATCGAAGAGTCCCGCCACCATTTCCATCGCCTGAACGGTCCCGATCCGCATATTCACAGACGCCCGCACCTCGATCCCCGGGAAATGCTTCTTCACTGTCCGGCCCACTGCCAGAGATGTCGTCGTCACCACATCCACCCCACCCCCCCCCTCCCCCAGATGCTCCACCCGCGATCCCACTTGGTTCTCCAGCCAAGCGCTGATGGCCTGTCCGCCGAAGCAGTTGGCGTTGAACAGCAAATCGAGGCGGACGCCCATTTTGCGAAGGGCCCGAAGATCCTCCTCCAGCCGCGCCTGGGCCGTCCAATCCGTGCACCCTTCACGCCCTCCTAGGGCAGACCGTCCAGACGGCAGTTGCGCCCACGGGAAATAGACCTCGGCGATGTGGTCGCGATACTCGGCGACGAGATCGACGAAGGGTTCCTCGCCGGGATCGGGCAGTTGGTAGCCAATGGCAAATCGCATACGTTGAACCTTGTGGCACAGTCGCCCTCGGCTGTGCTGCCGGAAATATCCCCGGAGTGGTTCGGGGAAACCCCTATTCCGTCCGACCCGCCCCTTCTTCAGTCCTCTCGCCCGTGTGTTCAGCGGCCCAATCCACCGACCAAGGCTTGCGCCGCCGGAACTTCTGGTGGAACTTGTTCTGGAGGACGCCCCGGTTCTCGAGGCTGATCATGCAGGCCCGCATGCAGCCGCGCCCGCCGCAGACTGCCTCGCCTGTATTATAGAGGTTTTTGGGTTTCTTGTGGAAGGGCGACCATTCGGCCGGCCGGGTTCGCTTCGAACCGTACGCCCCGTATTCCTGCTCCTCGGGCCAGGTATCATCCGCCTCCTCGCCCCCCCGAAACGCGACGATACAGCGCGTATTGTCGATCTCTCCCCACTCCACCTCGTGACCGGCCAGATTCACCTTCACCGTCTTCTCCCCGCTGATCGCGTGCCCCGGACACTGAGTCACACACGCCATGCAACGGTTGCACAACGGCGGTCCCTCATAGATCGGATCCGGCTCAATCTCCGCTTCCGTCAGAATCAGACCCACCCGGTTCCGCGGTCCGAACTGAGGCGTCAGAAGCATCTTGCTATACCCGATCTCGCCCAGACCGCACAGATAGGCCCCGATCCGCAGATGCAACATCACATCCGGCGTCGCCTTCCCCGGCTCCACCGGACGGCTGAAGCCCGGTTTCAAATCGCCCACATTGTCGATACCCCGCCAGTCGCTCTGGCCTCCCATTGGGAAAGCCTCATACCCCTCATCCTCGATCATCTGGCACACGCCCCGCACCACCATCGGCATGAACATATACGTGATCCCGCCGTACCCCATCGCAGGATAATTGCTGAAAAACGTCCCCTCCTCGATCCCGCGCAGACTCCCCCGCATCACCCGGAAAACCAGCCCGATCACCGACTTCGCCTCCGGCATGATCTGAAGCGGGTCCATCTGCAACGGAGCCCCCTTCCACCTCTCGATATTCCCGATCCCCACCACGTCCGCTCCCAGGGCCCGCGCCTGTTTCTTCACCATTTCAGCGTTCAGCATTTCTCTCTCCTCTGGATTTGGTCTCCAACACGCTCAGCCTCCCGGCCGCCTCGCCCAAAGCCCGGATGATCTCCGGCGCGTCCCGTCGCGACGCCTGCGACCCCCTTGTCCACGTCAAGTGCATCCCCAGAACACCCACCGGTTCCCAATCGCCCCGCCGCACGGGAAACCCCAGCCGCAACGCCGACTCCCCGTCAAACGGAAACTCCCCGTATCCCTTCTCTCGAACATCTTCCAGAAAACTCCCGAGATGCTCCAGGCTTCCCCACACCCGTGCCCCGTGCTCCCAGAACGACTCCCGCAGTCGCATCTGATCCAGATGATCCGGCGTTGCGAAAGCCTGCGCCACCAGACCCGATACCGACACATACAGACCAAACGAAAGCCCCGCCGGCCGCTGTAGAATCCCGCGCTGATCCGGACTCATCCGAAGGCTCACCACCGTCCGATCCCGCAAAACCTCGGAAAAAATAAGCGTTCCTTGCGGAAACCCCCCATACAACTCGCGAATCTCGCCTGCGGCCCGATGCAAAAGATCCCCATTGCGCTCTACCATCGCCAACTCCGAAATCGCCCACCCCAAACCATACCCCCGACCGCTCTGCTCCACAAATCCCTGGCTCGCCAGAGTCCGCAACAGATTGTGGGCCGTCGGCTTTTTCACCCCCAACGCATTCGCCACATCTCCCAAAGACGCCGCCCCCTCGGCATGCGCCAGAAACTGAAGAATTTCCAGACCCCGAGAAAGTGATTGAACCAGTTGATTGCCAGGCATAATTCATCCATGATGAAATTCAATTCAGCATAATGGATTCTTATAGCCG
>JABMPG010000576.1 GCA_013203855.1 bacterium | reverse complement strand
TGTTCCCGATTCCCGGGATGTTCTGAAAGAGATCATACCTACGGTACTTGTTATCGAGTCCCAAGCCTGCCGTCTCGTCCAGGGGCCAATAGGCGATTGGACAAACTCCCGCCATGTTCTTGTATGTCCATCTCACCTCATCATACAGCTTCCCTGCTTCGATCCGCGCTGCTGAGTCCACATTGAGATTGGACTGGGTGTTCTTGAGTGTCTCGGCCAGTACCGGGAGGGTCTCCCTAACCCAGACATATCCATCATCATTGGCGAACCATTTTCCGTCCGGCCGCTGGGATCGGCATAGCCACTGAATCATTGAGTCGAACATGAAGTTCTTTGCCCCAAGATAGAAACCATTGTAGCGAAAATGATAGGTAGTAGGCAGAGCTCCAAATATGCAGTCCCCGTCGCTGTCGTAGAAGCGTCTTTCGTACAGATACAGCAGGGGAAAGAGACACCAGTCGACATTGGTCAAATAGCTGTTTCCGATCAGGAATGGCCCGTCCGCTCCAAACGAATTCTCGCTCGGCGGAAGGCAAAGTGCCCTTTGTACTCCGGGCAGACCATATACGCATGTCATTTTCTTGCCGAAATTCAGATAAGCACTATCGTCGGCCAGCAAGAGACCCGCGGCCGCTACAACGGCCGTATGCCTGATTCCGCGCTCCTCCTTGACGTCGAACATGAAGTTTATGTCGGAGAGATAGTAGTCATTCACGGATGGCTCCGTTGTGGGAGGAGTGTATCCGGTACCGAGACGAAATCGGGTATCCGTCTTTGGACTAGTCCAGTGTTCCGCCGCGAGAACTCCTAATCTCCCCGCCAGCCTCGAAAGGAACGCTTCCTTTTCGCCAGCCGGCCAAGCCCGCTTTACCTGCGATGTCTTTGAGCACTCATCCAGAATCGTGTAGAGGAGCACGAGTTTCGCGAGGAGAACGGGCTCTTCGTCGCGGTAAGTGTTGGAGGAGACGCCGGCACCGGTCCAGGGGTTCCCCTCTGCAAGGGCATTTGTCGGAATCTCACCGGTACCGACCATCATCTTCTGACCCAGAGTTGTGTTCAAGAAGGTCAACGGTACGAACTCAAGTGAAGTGGAATCGCCACTGTAGAAACGTGCGGCAGCCGACAGATGAGCGTCGAGCGTGTCCTGAACCGTTGAAGGATCAACCGTATCCACATACACCTTTGGATCACCTGTGTAAGAGCGAACGATTACTTGCACGTAATGTATCGCGTGCGCATCATCAACTATACCGATCAGCCAGGAATTCCTTCGATGATCGTCCTTGCCAATACTGCCACTGACAGTACATGATACCGTTTGTGACGGGTTCGAGACAACAACCGGGCTCAGTTTCAGATAGGTGGCTGTGTCCACCCTGCCCTCAAGTACCACGAATGAGTTGATTGTTCGGCCGGTGCTAGCGGTCGCCGAAATGTCAAACTCGAATTCGGTACTGGCGGCTGTGTTTTTCAGCACTTCACACCACACCCGATCTCCTGCAATACATTGGATTTGGTTCCCTGCCAGTTTTTCACCCCTGAAGGTGATAGAGAAGGGATTTGGATCTATCACGGACTGAACGCTGTAGGAGTGAAAGGCCGTTCCCTCACTGACGCAGGAGACTATAGTGCTGGCTGGAAGTGTGACAAGAGCACCCATATGTGCCTCAAACGCATAGTCTCCCTTCTCCTCGTCTCCCGTGTACCCGGACAGAAAACAAGGGGAGTTCCCTTGGAGGCGGAAGTCGCCTTCCTGAGTCTTCCGGAACCGGGGATCGTCATTGATGTTGGTCTCGGTCGGATCATCCGCCTGGATTACATAGTCCTGAATGCAGGAGAAAAGTGGATCGGCAGACTGCCAGACCTGAGCAGAAGAAGCCTGCTGGGCGGAGTTGTCCCAGACGATGTTGTTTACCAGCACGGCCTGGTCTCCAAGCGCGATGCCGCCGCCGTTTGCGGAGACCGTGTTTGACACGATCGTGTTGTTTTGCACGGTTGCGTTGCAGTTGTACAATCCGCCTCCGGAGGCCGCCGAGTTGTATTGGAGAACGTTGGCGAGAATCACCCCGTTGCAGTCTGTGAGACCTCCGCCAGCCACGGTCGCCGTGTTGCTCGTAATGTAGTTACCGCGGATTGTGGCATGGGTACCATTCCCGAGAATCCCGCCTCCGTAGGTCGCGGAGCCGTTGCGAATCGTTACTCCCTGTATGATACAGTTCGGGCTCTCGCTGCCCGAGAAGACGATGACCGACCGGCTGTTCTGACCGTCAAGGATAGTCGAAGTGACCGTCGTGTAAGACGAATAGGTGTCAGATCGGAGCACAACGTCTTTGCCGTTAAACGCAACAGGGTCAGTGTACACGCCCGGAGCCAGAATAACCGTTCCTCCCGTGATGACAAGGTCCATGGCCTCGGCGATGGAGGGCGTAGACGAGGTCGCGTCAATGGTAATCTGAACAAACCGTCCCTCGATGGCCCCGATATCGATATTGGAGCCATCACCTCGCGCCTCTTGCACGAGATCGACGGGGCGGGAGAATCCGAGGAAATCGTTGGTTAGGGGCACGGTCGAACCGGCGTCGGCGCATCCCGAGAGACTGGAGATGCTGAAATCGCCGTTGGAGGGGTCAAAGAACGCCGGATCCGAAGTTATGTTGGCCGTTCCGCCTCCCGTCCAGCCTTCGATGCACGAGTAGTTCGGGGCTGTTGAGAAATAGAGTTGGCTGTCGGACGAAGCACTGTTTCCCCAGAGGATGCAGTTGACGATCTCGCCTGTGCAGGCGGCTAGGCCGCCCCCCGAAGAAGCTGCGGTGTTCCCCCAGAAAGTTGCGTTCTGGAGCGTGAATCCACATTCGGCGGCACCCCCACCATTGGCAACGGCGTGATTCGAGAACACAAGGTCATTCCGGGAAGTCCCATCGCAGCCGTAGAATGCTCCCCCATTTCCGCCTGAATAGTTCCAGGCACACTCGTTTCCTAATAGGTAACCGTTACAATCGTACAGGGCACCACCATGCGAATCTGCCCGGTTCGCATGGAAGGTATTTCCAGCTATCGTTCCGTCGCACGATGATAGCCCAGCCCCTGTGACAGCGGTATTCGACGAAATGGTGTTTTCAAGAAAGATCCCATCGCATCCGAAGCCCCCCCCTCCGGACGCTGCAGAATTGTTCCACGCTATTAGGTTTCTGGAGCAATCCGCATCGCAGTACGCCATGGCACCGCCATTCCCAGCACACGAATTGCTCGTGATCTCGTTTTCCATAATTGTACCTGAGCAGAGGGCCACGCCACCTCCGTCTCGGAGTGCCGAATTGCTGGTTATCACGTTATCAGACAGTAGCCCATCACAGCCGTAGATCCCCCCGCCATCGAGCGCCGCGGTATTGTTCATCACAACGTTTCCGGATATTTCGCCCGCGACCTGCGAGATGCCCGCGCCATAGGTTGCAGTGTTGGAGGAAATCACGTTGTCTTTCAGACAGGCCAGGGTGTAGTTCCCCTCGACACCTCCCCCGTAAGTGCCGACCCCGTTGGTGATTGTAAAACCCGAGAGCACAAAACTCGAGGGCTCGTTACCCTAAAACACGACGGCGGGGCCCACACGGTTGCCGTCCAGAACTGTCGTGGCGCGGGCGCTCAACGTGGTGAGATAGTCAGAAGAGAGGGTGAGGTGCTTCCCAGTGAGGGAAGGCCTCGCAAGGTCCAACGCCTCATACACGCCAGCGAAGACAATGATCGTGGACCCAGTGGTCGCAGCGTCAAGCGCGTCACCTATCGACGCAAATCCTCTGTCCCCGCCAACCAGAAAATCATCGCCTCGCCTATAGATTCCCGTCAGATTGACACTCGTTGCCGGCATACTGAGGGTTGTGCGAGCGCAATCGGGGTCGGAGAGGTATTCCGTGTCGCCTATCCACCTCAGAAATGAAGTTCCATCAAGATAGCTATACGCCTCTATCGTGACTGTTGTTCCCTCGGCGTACGAACCGCTTCCCATGCCGCGGGACACGATGAGCGCGTATTCGGGATCTCTAATATAGGTTGCCTCAACCTTAACACTTCCGGACGGCATCGTAACAATGGTCACGGCTGAATCCGGATCGTCCAAATACTGAACATCTCCAATCCATCTGTCGAAAGTCTGCCCAAGTAGCGCGATAGCAGATATGGACGGGGTGTTGCCTGGCGCGAAGTAGCCTGATCCCGTTCCACTAAACACAGTCAGTTCATACGTGAAAGCACTGGCCCCCCCTATGAGCGTCTTGTAGTAGAGAGATATGTCAGACGGTATCTGCAGTGAGGCGCCGCTGGACATATCCAACGTTGAAACATACAGCGCTGCCCTGTCATCTCCTACAGGATCATTGTAGGCATGACCAGAAAGAAGCGTCACCACGTCGCCTGGTTCGTCACCGATCACAAGGGTACCCAAGGCGAAATTGTTTGCCCATCCCGAGGGAGCATTTCCATCGTCTCTTCCACGGACTGCTAGGACTATCCCAGTAGATGGCCCATCGTTTTCACCGGTAAGAATGACGGAAACGTCGTCAAGATCAAAGTTGATCGGATCCTTGTAGTCTTGCTGGCTCCACTGGATCATTGTCAGGGTTGTCAGGCCGTTACACCTCAGATACGATCCGGCCC
>JABMPG010000575.1 GCA_013203855.1 bacterium | reverse complement strand
TCCGATAACCGGGAGCGAGGAGAATTCCGTGGCTTCAACCCGACCCAATATTGTTTTCGTTCATGTGGATCAGATGACCGGCGACGCCATGAGCGCCTATGGCTGCCCTTACGTGCGCACGCCGAATCTGGATCGGATCGCGTCGGAGGGGCATTCCTTTCTGCGAGCCTATTCGTCCCAGCCCCTGTGTTGTCCGGCCCGGGCCAGTTGGTACACGGGGCTGACCCCGAAGGAGCATGGGGTGGGCACCAATAATGTCCCCATCAACCCGGAACTGCCCGACCTGGGCGTGTGGATGCGACAGAATGGGTACGACGCCGTCTACGCGGGGAAATGGCACGTGTCGGGGCGGAAGTTGGCCGACAGTTTCGACGTGATCCATCCCGGCGACACGAAGGGCGAGGTGGGCGATTCGGACGTGGCCCGGGCCGTCGCGGCCTGGCTCCAGCAGCGAAAGGGCGACAAATCTTTCTTCCTGAACGCCGGGTTTCTGAACCCCCACGACTGCTGCTATCCGACCATGGAGGGCGGCGGGCCGGCCAAGTTCGCTCTGGCTCCGGCTATGGAGAAGGATCTCCCGCCGTTGCCCGGCAACTTCGATCCGGTCCAGGCTTCCCGCCAGGGCTGGAGCGAGTTGGACTGGCGGTATTTCCGGTACGATTACTATCGCATGGTCGAGATGGTGGACTACGAGGTGGGCCGCATCTATGACGCGGTGCGCCGCTCTCCCTATGCCGACAACACGCTGTTCATTTTCGCCGCGGATCACGGCGATTCGCTGGGCCACCATGGTCTTCTCGCCAAGGGGCATTTCGACGAGTCGTCCATGCGCGTGCCCACCATCGTGTCGTGGCCGGGCGTGATCGAGGGAGGGGTTCAGGACGCGGACCACCTGGTGACGAGCCCGGACGTGGCGGCGACGGTCTGCGACTATACGGGCGCGCCGCCGCTGCCGAATATGACGGTGGCCCGCAGCTGGCGGCCCATCCTGGAAGGGAAGAAACCGGACTGGCGCGAATACATCGTCAGCGAGGAAAGCCGCCCGGGGCTTCGCATGGCTGTTCGCACCGCGACGCACAAGGCGATCCTCCAACTCGACACCGCTCCGGAACTCTACGACCTGAGGAAGGATCCGAATGAGGTCCTGGATGTGGCCGACGATCCCGCCTACGCCGAGGTGCTGGCGCGGATGCGGCACTATGCCGGCGACTACACGTCTCGCCTGAATCTCTATTCCGGGCCCGGCGAGGTGCCGAAGGTGTTCGTCCGGATGAACCTGCCGAACTTCTACGAGACCACGCGCGACTGGTACGCCGAACTGGCGAAGGAGGCCTGACATGAACTGGAATCCCGCATTCTCACGCCGCCATTTTATACAACTGGCCGCCCTGGCGGGAGGTTTGGAGGCCGCCGGCCGACTGCCGCTGTTGGGTGCCGCCCTGGAACAGACCCAGTGCATCGACGCCGGCAAAGGTCCCGCCGTCGTTAAGGCCCTGCTGCATTACGTCGAGAATAGCCGGTTTCCGACTCCGGACGCGAGTGGGCTGATCTGGCACTACGACATTCTGCGCTGGCTGGTGACTTGGGCCGCGGCCGACCGTAACGATCAGACGGGGCCGCCGGAAGGGAATCCTTACTTCTATACAAAGCGCTACGGCACGCTAAGGCTGAAGATCGCGCCCGGTCAGGACGGGCTCCGGATTGAGGCGAGCCGCGAAACCGAATACGAGGGTTGCCGGAACCGGATGGATGCCCGGGCGGTTTGCCAGCCGGACGCCCCTCATGTCCTGAGAGAGTGGGAGATCGCGACCTGGGTGCAAGATGTGCGCGAAAGATCGGAGCCCCGGCTGCAAATGCGCGAAGAGGGCGTGATCGAAGACGGGCGGATCCGGATTCGCGATGCCTTCGGGGAACGGGTGCTCGACGCTTCGGGTCCCGTGCTCTGCCCCTGGTCGCCGATTGCGCTTCTGTGGGGCGAGAAGTCGCCGGTTCTTCCTGATCGGTTCAATTATCTCGATGAACTGGCCCAACTCAAGACAGGTCATGTCCTGGTGAACGAAGGGGAGGTCCAGCTTCCCACCAAGAACGGCCCGGTCTCGATGCGCTCCTATCGTCAGACGGGCATGGGGCTCCAGCCCACCCATTACCTGGTGGACTCCGAGGGCCGGGTCCAGATGGTGACGCACCAGATCGTCGCCCTTGCCCTGAGATCGACCGAGGCGACCTGAGAACGGGCCGCGTTTGATCGGACACTTGCGGAAAGGGATATCCCATGCGAATCGCCGGCGCAGGCTGCTCTCTGGCGGATTTTCTCTACTCGGACGTGGACTACGAATCCCCCGCATTTCAGAGGTATCGGTCTCGGCTGCCCGGCGATGGGGGACTCGAACCCGGCCGCCTCGTATTCCTTGATGAATTCGAGCGCTTCTCCCGGCAAGACTACCGCCACGTTCTCCGAAGTCTGGTCGACGACCGCCAGCCGGACGCTTTCAATATCGGCGGGCCGAGCATCGTCGCCCTGATCCTCGCCGCCCAACTTCTGGCCGACCGGGGCGTGAAGCCTGAGTACTACGGCGTCATGGGAGATGACGACATCGGACGGCGGCTATGGAGCCTGATCGAGCGCA
The DNA here is from genome assembly GCA_013203855.1 of bacterium. Lineage (GTDB taxonomy): Bacteria > Sumerlaeota > Sumerlaeia > UBA8349 > UBA8349 > JABMPG01. The sequence continues at coordinate 7,221 of JABMPG010000575.1, read as the reverse complement.
CGCCCCTGAACATCGATCACTATAACACCCGTCCCGGCACGACCCCGTTTACCCTCGTGCTATCCGATCCCAACTACGCGGGCGGCCAGGGCGAGCGGTCCTTCATCAACAACATCGGCGTCTCCGGCGAATACGGACCCGAGGACCTGCCCGACTCTTTTTTCGACTCCGACATCGTCCTCTGCGGCGCCACGGCCCTCGTCCCGCGCCTGCACGACAACCTGACCGCCCTTCTTGAGAAGGCGAAACAGCGGGGGTGCGTTACGGTGGTCTCGACAGTCTACGACTTCCGGAGCGAGAAAAGGAACCCCGGCAGAAAGTGGCCCCTGGGCGATAGTGATGCGGCCTTCCAGCATACCGACCTCTTCATCGCCGACCGCGAAGAGGCCCTCCGCATCAGCGGCACAGAGAGCATCCCAGCCGCGGGCGAATACCTCCGGCAACAGGGCGTGTCCGCTTACGCCATCACTCACGGCGCCGCCCCTGTGACCTACTTCTCGGACGGGCGGCTTTTTGAGCCCTGCGCCGTGGCCGAAATGCCCGTCTGCCAGAGCGTGGGCGAAACCCTTTGCTCCGATCCCGCCTTGAAGGGCGACACGACCGGCTGCGGCGACAATTTCGTCGGAGGTATGCTGGCCACGCTGGCCATGCAGATGCAGGAGAAGCCCAAGGGCGACCTCTCCATGAATCAGGCCGTCGCGGGCGGAATCGTCGCGGGCGGCTGCGCCTGCTTCCATCTGGGCGGCGTCATGTTCGAGAATACGCCGGGAGAAAAAGCCGAACAAATCCGATCCATGTATGACCGTTTCCGCGAACAGATCGGGACCGGCCGCCGATTGGCCGAGAGAATGGTGTGAAGGATGAAGAGGCCCTGGGGCCCCTTTCCCCCTCAATCAGTCCCTACGAACAAAAGGAACCATGAGACCATGAAATTCTCCGTAATTCTGGGCAATCTTGGCAACACGTGCGATCGTTTCCTATCCACGGGCTACAAGGACCAGCCGTCCAAGGCCGAAATGTTCCGGCAGGCCGCATCGATACAGGGGGTGGCCGGAGTCGAACTCGTTGGCACGTGGGACATCACGGCCGGGAACGTCGCCGAGATCAAGGCCCTGCTTGAGGACAACGAACTGGCTTGCGTCGCCATCTTTCCGGACCACTTTGCCCAGAAACGCTGGGGGCGGGGCGCCTTTACCTCGCGCGAACCTGGAATCAGGCGAGAGGCGGTGGAGACAACGAAAGAGATGATGGACGCGGCGATTGAGCTGGGTTGCGCCACTCTTAATCTCTGGCCCGGGCAGGACGGGTACGACTACTGTTTCCAGGGAAATTTTGACGAGGCTCGCGACCAACTCCTCGACGGTATCCGCGAGTGCGCCCGGTACCGTCCCGATATCCGCCTGGCCCTCGAATACAAACCGAAGGAACCCCGGACGCACAGCTACATGGCGCGCGCCGCGGACACGCTGCTTGTGGCTCTGGAAACCGGGTGCGACAACGTGGGTGTCACCATCGACACCGGACATGCCTTCGCGGCGGGTGAAAACATCGCCGAGAGCGCGGCCCTGCTTCTTCGCAACAAGCGTCTCTTTCATCTGCACTTAAACGACAACTACCGCTTTTGGGATGACGACATGATCGTCGGAAGCGTCCATCTACCCGAATACATAGAACTGTTTTACTGGCTGCGAAAAAAGGGATACGACGGGTGGTACTCGATGGATCAGTACCCTTACCGCGAAGATGGACGGGGAGCGCTCAACGAGAGTATCCGGTGGATCGAAGCTGTATGCCGAAAGATGGATGCCTTCGGTCCGGAGCGTCTTGACTCTCTCCTGGCCGAGGGAAACGCCGTCCGTGTGTGCTCCGCCCTGCGCGAGATGCTGGGACTGGTGTGAGCCTCCAATCGTGACCCCTATCCCCATGAAAACTCTCATCCAATTCGGCGCTGGCAACATCGGACGATCCTTTATCGGGCAGATCTTCGCCCGCGCGGGATATCAGGTCATCTTTGTCGATATCGACGAACGAATCATCCGAGCCCTGAACGAGCGCCGCGGCTACCAAGTTGTCATCAAGCACTCCGATGGTCGGGATGAAATCCTGCCGATCGAGAACGTCCGTGCCATCGACGGTCGGGACGCGCGTGCTGTGGCCGAAGCCGTCGCCGAGGCGGATATCGCAGCCACCTCCGTCGGACAACGCGCCTTGCCCACCGTTCTGAAGACTCTCGCGGCCGGTCTCGAACTCCGCCGGCAGCGCCACGAGACCCGGCCCCTTGAGATCATCATCGCGGAGAATCTTCACGGCGCGGCGGCCTTCTTTCGAGAGCATCTTGCGCGCCATCTGTCCGCCGACTACCCCCTGGATAAACTCGTCGGCCTCGTCGAAACCAGCATCGGCAAAATGGTTCCGATCATGCGCGAGGAGGATCTGCGTCGCGACCCCGTCTGGGTTTTCGCCGAGCCCTACAACGAGCTCATCCTCGACGCCAAGGGCTTCCGTGGACCCATCCCCGACGTGCCAGGCCTCGCGCCGAAACCCAACATCGCGGCATGGGTGGACCGCAAACTGTTCATCCATAACCTCGGCCATTCCGCGACCGCCTACCTCGGATACGCCGCTCATCCCGACCTCGATTTCATCTGGCAAGTCCTGCAGAATGCCGAGATTCGCGCCACTGTTCGTCGGGCCATGATGCAATCTGCCGAGGCTCTCCTCCTGCAGTACCCCGCCGATTTCTCCCGCGCCGATCTCGAAGCCCACGTCGACGATCTTCTCGAACGCTTCGCCAATCGCTCCCTGGGCGACACGGTTCATCGCGTCGGCCGCGACCTCTACCGGAAACTCTCCCGCGAGGACCGCCTGATCGGCGCCATCCGTCTGGCGACACGACACGGTCTCCTTGTCGACGCCATGGCCCAGACCGTCGTGGCCGCTATCGGCTTTCGCAAAGGCGACGAGAAGGGCCAGATCTTCCCCGACGACCAACGTTTCGCTCAAGACGAAGCGCCCCAAGGCCTTAGCCACATTCTCCACGAAGTCTGCGGCCTCTCCGAAAAGGACCCGACCGACCAGGCGGTGGTGCGAGAGGTGTTGCGGGTAGATTGAGGAAGGCTTCGAGTGATGGATGTAATGTCCTGGAGATAGTCGCGATTCATAGCATCACGACCTCGTCAAGTATCCGGCGTCCGATATAGGGCTTCAGCGCGGCGCGGGCCACAAGATCCACCTTCGCGCCCAGCCATTCACCCAGCAGATCCTCCATCTGAAGAAACTTGAGGAACCCAATAGGGCCGGAGACCGAAGCGTCCCTTTCTTTTCTGGACCCATCCCGCGCCCTCCGGTATGCTGATCCCGACGTTTTACCAATTCCTCCGTGGGAGTGTAGAGATGGCCAAACCGATGATTTCCGTTGCCGGTATCCGGGGCACAGTGGGCGGGTCCCTGGTCCCGGAAGAGTTCCTGAAATTCGCAGCCGCCTTTGCCTCGTCTCTCGACAGACGAGTCGTCGTCCTAGGCAGCGACACTCGACCTTCGCGAGAAATGGTCCGCCACCTCGTTCTCGGCGCCTGCATGGCCGCAGGCTGCCAGGTTCTCGACCTCGGGATCGTCCCCACTCCGACGGTCGGACTTATGACGCGTCACCTCGGCGCCGGCGGCGGTATCGCCGTCACCGCCAGCCACAATCCCCTCGACTGGAACGCCCTCAAGTTCTTCTCGCCGGACGGCGTGTTTCTCACCCGCGACGAAATGGACCAGGTTCTGGACCGCTATGGCCGCGCCGACTTCGATTACCGCCCCTGGGATGAACTGGGTTCGGTCGAGATGGTGGCAAACCCCACGACCCCCCATCTCGAACGTGTTATAGCGAATGTCGACGCTGAAGAAATCCGTTCGGCGAATTTCAAAGTGGCCATCGACCTCTGCAACGGCGCGGGGATCGAGATGCTGCCCGAACTGCTTGAACGCCTGGGCTGCCGTGTGATCCCCATCCTCGACGATCCGGCCCAAGCCTTCGAACGCGTGGCCGAGCCCCTTCCCGAAAACATCGGCTCTCTGGCCGAAACGGTTAAGCGCGAAGGCGCGGATCTCGGTTTCGCCGTGGACCCCGACGCCGACCGTCTCGCCCTCGTGGACGAAACCGGCCGTCCCATCGGTGAAGAGCGCACCCTCACACTGGCCGCCCGCCATATCCTGCAGAAGCGCTCAAAAACTGCAAAGGGGCAGCCCCCGCCCCTTGTGGCAAACCTCTCGACCACCCGCGCCCTCGACGACGTGGCTCACGAATTCGGGACCGAAGTCGAGCGTACCCTCATCGGCGAGGCCAATGTGGTCGAGCGGATCCGGTCCGTAAAAGCATGGATCGGCGGCGAGGGCAACGGCGGTGTGATCTATCCCGACATCCATGCCGGCCGCGACGCCGCCACCGGCATGGCCCTGATCCTGGAGGCTCTGGCGACTGCGAGATGCAGCCTCTCCGAGCTCAACAGCCAAGTCCCCGATTACGCCATGGTCAAAAAGAAGGTCGGCATCGAAGGGATGAAACTCGCGGACATCTACGGCAGCCTGCGCGAGGTCTTCTCCGACACGACCGACTACAACCTGATCGACGGGATGAAAATCTCCTGGCCCAACCGCTGGGTCCACGTCCGCCCCTCCGGCACCGAACCCATCCTCCGCGTCTTCGCCGAAGCCCCCAGCCTCAAAGAAGCCGAGTCCCTGGCCGAAGACGCGATGAAGGCAGTGAGAGGGTGAGCGATGACAGCCTTTCTCATCTGTGGTAAACTCAGCTAAGAGGCATGAAATGCCGTTCAGACCGGAAGACCTCGAAGAAGTCTGCAGGCATCACCAAGTCAAGAGTCTCTCTCTTTGACTCGACTCTACACGGCGACGTCGGCCTCCTCGATGCGAAACAGGCTGATTCACAGGTGCTTTAATGTGAATCTGGATATTCTTTAGAACACCGTGCCGCAGAACCTGCCTTCGCTGGTTTCAAGGCTCACCGAATACTGGACATCCTCCCCCGAGAGTTGATCCCAGACTCATGGTCACCCGAGAACAACTCGAACAGATCGAAAAAGACTTCCTCGCCCCCTATTCGGCCTTCAGCGCCGAGTCGAGGGGACGCGAGCATGAGACCGCGCACGACGCCATGCGCACCGACTACCAGCGCGACCGAGACCGCGTCATATATTCAGCCGGTTTTCGAAAACTCGAGTACAAAACCCAAGTCTACGTGATTCACGAAGGCGATTATTACCGCACGCGCCTCACCCACACCATGGAAGTCGCCCAGATCGCCCGGACCCTGGCCGGAAACCTGCGCCTGAACACGGATCTGGCCGAGGCGGTCGCCCTGGCCCACGACCTGGGACACACCCCCTTCGGACATTCCGGCGAGGCGGTTCTGCACCAACTCCTGGAAAACAACGGCGGATTCGAGCACAACCGACAGGGAATCCGCGTGGTCGAACTCCTCGAAGAACGGTACGAGCGCTTCCCCGGCCTCAACCTCACCTGGGAGGTGCGCGAGGGAATGGCCAAACACTCCACCTCCTACGACTCCCCCTGCATCGAACGTTTCCTGCCCGAACTTCAGCCCCCGCTGGAATGCCAGATCGTCGACATCGCCGACGAGATCGCCTACAACCACCACGACCTCGATGACGCCCTCAAGATGGGCCTCATCAACCGCTCTCACTTTGAAGAAGTCTCCTGGATCGATGAACTGTGCCGGGAGAGGGTCGACCGTCCGGGCTCACCCTACGCTGCCCTCGAAACCCACCGGCGATATGAGATCATCAGCACCCTCATCGACCTTGCCGTCCGGGACACTCTCACGGCCACCACGCGAAACATCAACGGCGCTAAGGTCAAGACCCTCGACGATGTGCGACATTACCGCCAGCGTCTCGTTGATTTTTCCGACAACGCCCGCGAGCGAAACGGCCAGCTCCGTGCTTTCCTCATGCGAAACGTCTACCGCCATCCCTACGTCCTGCGTATGGTCGACAAAGGCAACCGCATGATCGAGCAGATGTACCGCCTCTATGAACGCTCGCCCCAGCAGCTGCCCCACAAATACCAGGCCCGCATTCCTCAGGACAGCCTGCCCCGCGTCATCGCCGACTACATCTCCGGCATGACAGATCGTTACTGTCTTGAAGAATACCGGCGGTCGTTTCTTCCCTAACTGCGAATTCGATTCTGGGGTCTTGTGTACAGCAAACCGCAGAATACTACTATCCCGTTGATTCTAGTATCCTGTCGCATCCGTTGAGCAACACGCGGCAAACCCCAAACTCTGAACTTTCCTCTCTTTTTCTCCCGTGTTACCATGCCTTTGCTTTGGACGAACGAAATGGCGGGGTGTTTTGCTTGAGAAACCCGCAAAACCTTTCACTTACACTCTAGACGAAGGAGACCCTTCATGAAAGCCACCGTTGATCCCGATGCCTGCATTTCGTGTGAATTATGTGTCGAGATATGCCCCGAGGTGTTCGAGATGGATGACGAAAGCGGCAAAGCCGTCGCCAAGGTCAACCCCGTTCCAGCCGACGCCGAGGAAAGCGCCCAGGACTCCGCCGACCAATGCCCCACCGAGGCGATCGCCATCGAATAAGTCGCGGCTTTTTTACCACCCCCTCCGCGAAAAAAACCCCATACCGTCACGGTCCGGGGATTTTGCCCTTTCCCTCATTACTTTCCGTACTCTTCCAGAAAGGATTGATAGGCCTTCTCCAGCCCCTCCCTCAGCCCGGTTCGATAGCGCCAGCCCAAACTTTTGAGCCGGCTCACGTCGAGAAGTTTCCTCGGCGTCCCGTCCGGCTTGCTCGTGTCCCACTTGATCTCGCCCTCGAACCCGACGACCTCCCGCACCATCTCCGCCAGATTCCGGATCGTCTGATCCTCGCCGCTGCCGATGTTGAGCAGGGGAGCCCGGTCTTCATCGCCGGTTGCCTTCTCGAACTCCGCGTCCGGCAGATTCATCAGGAACAGAACCGCCTCGGCCAGATCCTCGCTGAAGAGAAACTCCCGCTTTGGTGAACCCGTGCCCCACAAAGTCACGTTCGCCTGCCCGGCCTTCTTCGCCTCGTGCATCTTGCGGATCAGGGCCGGAAGAACGTGCGAGGTCTCCAGGTCGAAGTTGTCGCCCGGACCGTAGAGATTCGTGGGCATCACGGCCAGATAGCGGGTGCCGTACTGGCGGTTGTAGGC
>JABMPG010000574.1 GCA_013203855.1 bacterium | reverse complement strand
TTCACGAGGTCCTCGGGGGCATGGAGTGGGAAGACTGGCTCACCTATATCAACAGCGATTACGTCAACGAGATTCTGGCGCGCTCGCGGGGCGACTGGAGCAATTACGTCAAGGCGGCGCTCCTCCGCCTCCAACAGCAGTTCCGCAACGTGCGCATCCGGGGCTTCGACGCGGCCGTCGCGGGGGATATTCCCATGGCGGCGGGACTTTCGAGCAGTTCGGCTCTCGTTGTGGCCACGGCGGAACTGGCGGTCACTTTCAATGGCCTCGACGTGTCGCCCATCGAACTGGTGGATCTGTGCGGCGAGGGCGAGTGGTTCGTCGGGTCGCGGGGCGGGGCGGCCGATCACACGGCGATTCGCATGAGCCGGCGGGGGCAACTCTCCCACGTAAAGTTCCTGCCCTTCCAAATGGGCGAGGTCTGCGACTTTCCCGCAGACTGCCGTGTGATCATCGCCCACAGCCGCTTAGACGCGAAAAAGAGCGCCGGCGCGAAGGACAAGTTCAACCAGAAGGTGGCGAGCTACGAACTGGGCTTCATGCTTCTCAAGGACCACCTGCCCCAGCACGCCCACCTGCTCGATCACCTGCGCGACCTCAACCCTCGGCGTCTCAAGTGCGCCATCAGCCAGGTTTACCAGGCCCTCCTGCACGCGCCCGAGTCGATGCCTATAGCCGATCTGCGCGACGCCCTGTCGGCCCAGAATCGCGAGCGGGTGGACAGGATTCTCAGTTCCCACAACCCGCCTGCCGAGTACGACCTGCGCGGCGTCCTGCTCTACGGTGTTGCCGAGTGTGAGCGCAGCCTCCTCGCGCCCGGGTTGCTCGCGTCCGGCCGGGTCGAGGAGTTCGGCCGGTTCATGCGCGTGAGCCACGACGGCGACCGCGTGGCGAAGTGGCGGCGCAACGCGAAGGGGCAATGGCGCAAGACCGCCTGGCGCTACGACACCTCGGACGCCACGGTTCGCGCGCTTTGCGATGACCTCGCCAGCGAAGACCCCGCCCGCGTCCTCAACGCCCAACTCTACATGCAGCCCGGCGCCTACGGCTGCTCCCTGCCCGACATCGACAAGATGGTGGACATGGTCCAGGACCTCCCCGGCGTCCACGGCGCCCAACTCGGCGGCGCGGGCCTCGGCGGCTGTATCATGATTCTGCTACGACCCGACGCGGTCGAAGCAGTTGAGAGAACGCTGGCCAAAGAGTACTACGAACCGAACAAGCGCGAGGCACTGGTGCATGTTTGCCATCCCGTGGCGGGAAGCGCGGCGCTGGGGGTATAGCTCTTGAGGTGGCACGGCCATCCTGGCCGTGGGCGGTTGTCCAGCGATCATGGGCTGGAAGCCCATGCCACCTCAACTGACACACCAACGAGGCCGACGGTGCGACGCTCTGATCCGTGAGAACAGGTACAGTTGAGAAATGTCTCTTCTCATCCTTTCCGTTCGCATTCCTGAAGACCTGGAGACAGTCTGTGCCCTCTTTCGCGAGTACGCGGGGTTTCTGGGGCATGATCTTTGTTTTCAGGATTTTGAGAAGGAACTGGCGGAGTTGCCGGGGGATTATGGGCCGCCCGAAGGCTGCCTCTTGATCGCATGGATGGAACATCAACCGGTCGGATGCGTTGCGCTGCGTCCCTTCTCGGCCAACGCCTGCGAGATGAAGCGGCTTTATCTGCGGCCCGAGGGGCGCGGGAAGGGGTACGGGCGGCTGCTGGCGGAGCGGATCGTCGAGGAAGCGCGGCGGATCGGCTATGAACGGATGGCGCTCGACACGGTGGAATCGCTCGAATCGGCGGTGCGGCTCTATGAGAAGATGGGCTTTCGCCGCATCCCGCCCTATAGGCATAATCCCCTTCCCGATCCGGTTTTCATGGAACTGGATCTGAGAAGGGAATAGGATCGCCGACCTGAGGCGTGCTTGAACCGCGCAGCGGCGCGGCAATCGAGCCGCGAGTTGGATCGGGCTGTTGCGATTCTACCCACGGCTGGCACGGCAAAGCATTTGAACCGATTTATCGGTTCGATAATCATAGGATCACCGGGAGGCAGATGGCATGACGATCAAGAGGATACCAAAGGAATCAATTGCTCTAAATAAAGTGCCGAACGGAATCTGGTCGGGTTCAAACATTGCGGAGGTGTTTCCCGCTGATGGGGACACCCGAATGTCGTGCGGCATTCATGAATTGTTTGCATCAGAAACAATAGTAGAGAAAGCGCCCGTTGACGATGTCCTCTATATTCTGGAAGGCGCGATCGAGATCGACTCGGATGGTGTGGTCGAAAGGTACGAAGCGGGTGATTTTGCGTATCTTCGTGCCGGGGCTCGCCAGAAATTCACGGTTCGCGACAGGGTGAAGCACATCTACGTAACGTTTCCGTGTAACTGGTCAGGCGAATGAGTGGCAACACTTCTAAACAAGACGCTACGCTGAGAAGTGGGATAGGGAGACGAAATGGCGAAAAGAGAAATCCTGGTTCAATATGAACGCATGAGACCCGGGCAGATCGTAGCCCGCCGGGAGGCGTGTCCCGTGGCCTATCTGCCCATCGGGACAGTCGAATGGCATGGGGAGCACAATCCCGTCGGTCTGGACACGCTGAAGATTCACGCCCTGCTTTCCCGCTGTGCGGGAGAGATCGGCGGTCTGGTTTTTCCTCCGTTGTACTACGGTGAGAATAGAGAACAGGCTCTCCTGGAAGCCAATTCGGCGGACCGGGAGCAGATTGCGGATAGGATGGCCCTTCCCGTCGCTAACTTCGACCCGGGATATATGGTCGAAACTGTCTCGGCGCAAAATCGAAACTACCTGAGTCTGCTCGTACACATGTTCCATCAAATCAGGAGCCTGGGGTTCAGGGTTCTGGTCGTGGGAGCAGGACACTATCCCTTGCTTGACCACGCACGCGCCGCAGCTGCCCTGTTTCATCAAGAGCAGTCGCGGCCCAAGATGATAGTCTGGTCGATGAGCGGATACGAGTTGGTGCGAGGGCAGTTCAGTCCCTGTGGCGACCACGCGGGCAAATGGGAGACGTCGCTGCTTATGCATCTTGATCCTGGCATGCAGGATATTTCGGTTCTACCAGACGACGAGGGTGAGAAGATTGTCGGCACCTCGGCAAACAGAGTTCGAGAGTCAAGCGCTGATTTCGGAAAAGAGGCAACCGAGGCTATTGTCCGGGCAGTACACGACCGCGTAGACGAACTCTTGAAGAACCATGACCAATACCAGGGCCATGGTTCTCCGATGTGAATGCCGAACAAGACCGATTCGGCGTACGCGGCGGACCGCGCCGCTCAACGGAAGCGTTCGGGTAGTTGATATTATGACCGGAGAAAGGAAATCAGCGAATGCAGAGAGTAAAACTCATTGGCGCGCTTGCAGGGGTTCTCCTGACGGTAATCTTGATACTTCAGAACACGCAACTCGTTGAAACCAAGATTCTCTTCACCACGGTCACAATGCCGAATGCAATACTGCTTGGCCTCGCCCTATTGATCGGCATAGTGATAGGAATGGTTTTCGCACTGATTCTGTCAGGAAAACGCAATGCGAAGTAGAAACCCCAACCAAGGGCTGGAGGCTATTCTATGGAACGATCCTGGTCCGGCCACATCTATAGCGTTTCTCGAAAACAATTGCGCGATGGGGCGTTCATTCTAGACCAACCATATGGTTAGTGCC
>JABMPG010000573.1 GCA_013203855.1 bacterium | reverse complement strand
GAGTGAGCAGTTCGAACTGCTCTATCTGGGGAGTCTGGCTCACCGGCGCGGGGTGAAAGAAGTCGTGGAGGCGCTGGCAGCGGACGCATCGATCCGCGAAGGGCTGGTACTACGGATCGTCGGGGGTGGTCCGGGAGAATCTGAGATCCGCCACCTCGTCAAAAGCGCGGGGCTGGGGGAGACGGTGCGTTTTGAGGGCTCGGTTCCTCCGGAGAAAGTGCCAGCGATTCTGCGCAAAGCGGATGCTTTCATCTCCCCTCTGCCCGACCACAAGTGGTGGCGGGTGTCGAGTCCGCTGAAACTGTTCGAATACCTGGCGACGGGGAAGCCCATGCTCCTGACGGACATTCCGCCTCACCGCGATGTTGTGTCGAGGGATCTCCCGGGTATAGTGTGGCTTGCGGACCTGTCGGCAGGCCAGATCGCGCGGGGCCTGGATGAGATGCGTCGAAGGCATGCCGAATTCGCCGCGTCGGCTCAGGAGCGGCGCGATCTGGCCTCGCGGCACACATGGGCGCGTCAGGCCGAGATTCTGGCGGAGTTTCTATGTGAGACCTATGGCGTGCTATAGTCGCCCATCTTGCGGATCTCTGGGAGGTTTTCTAAAAGATCATGCGCGTTGTTCTCGTCTACGAACTCTTCTTTCCTCCATTCGACGAGGGCGCCAAAAAGTTTGCCCGGCAGATCTGTGATGTGCTGAACGAGCGGCATGAGGTCTCGGTAGTCCATGACATGCAAAGGGGCGCAGGGCGGATCGACCGGGTGTTGCTGGTTCCGCGGGCGATCCTTCGGGCATTACGGTTTCGCGCGGAGCGGGTGATCTATCTCCCGCAGGCGTCGCTGACCTTTGCCTCCTTTCTCAGAATGGGACTTCTTCGTTTCTTCCTCCGCTCGAGACTGCGGGTCGTGGGACTTCAAAAAAGATCGCTGCGGGGAATCGGGGCGCGGTTAGCGCGCTCTCTCGCGTGCGGCAGGATCTTCACCACCTCCCGGGGAATGCAGAGGGAACTCGACGAGATCGGTATCCAGACGAAGTTGCTGGACACGGGGATCGACCGGGATCGCTTCTCACCCGGCGGGGACAAGGCAGCGCTACGGGCGAAATATGGCGTGCCGGTGGATCGAAAGATTGTCCTGCATGTGGGGCATGTGCGGGAGAGCCGGAATGTGGAGTGGCTCCTCGAGGCGCAACGGGCCTTGCCCGAGATGCAGTTCGTGCTCGTGGGCAGCACCGCGACCGAGCAGGAGGAGGCGCTGGCCGGGCGCTTGCAGGAGGCAGGCGTGATCGTTCGGCGGGAGTATTTGCCTCACATTGAGGAGATGTATCAATTAGCCGACTGCTATTGCTTCCCCGTGAATCGAGAAACGGCCGCCATCGAAACCCCCCTTTCGGTTCTCGAGGCGATGGCAGCGAATCTGCCCGTCGTTACGACGCGTTTCGGCCGATTGCCCGAGTTGTTCGAGGAGGACGGTTCTCTTCGCTATGCAAACACGGCTTCGGAGATGATCGAGGTTTTGAGGCACGGCTTCCCGGCGGAGTGTGCCAACCGGGGCAAGACCGAGTTGTTCACATGGGGGCGCGTGGTCGATGCCCTTCTGGAGGAGTGATCGTGCGGATCGTATATCTTTCGGGCATCGACGGTTGCGGCAAGACGACTCAGGCGAAAGCCCTCACGAAATGGCTGCGCGAGCAAGGGGCCGAGGCCGAGTATCACTGGCTGCGTTGGGAGCCCTCGATTCTTCCACTGATCCGTTCGGTGCGGCGGATTCTGTCGGGGAAGAAGGCTGCGACCGGGGGAGTGGGGGACGAGAATCGCGAACACGGGCGTTGGGTGCGATGGAAAGAGGGCATTCTGCGCTTGGCGCCTCTGAGTTGGCTCTGGCTCCAATATGCGGCGTGGGACTACAGCCGGTCGGCGCGGAGGACGATCGCGGAATGGAAGGGCGATGTCATCGTGCTGGACCGGTATCTCTTCGATTTCGCCGTGGATCAGGCGATCAATCTCGGCCTGAGTCTCTCGGAGTTCAGGAAGCGGGCGAAGAAAACTTCTCTGGCGAAAATGCCCGAGCCGGACCTGTCGGTTTTCATCCACATCCCGGCTGCGGAGGGATATCGCCGAAAGCAGGACGGAACCCCTCTGGAATACCTGGAGAGTCGGGAAGCGTTCTATCGGGTCCTGCCGGAGTCGCAGAGCGTGCTGCACGTGGATGGGATGCGGTCGGTTGAGGAAATTCAGGCAGAGATCCGATTGAGGGTGGGGGAGCGGTCGGACTTGCGCGGGGAGGCGGGAAATGAGTGAGGCTGCCAGGCCCCGGCTGATGATCCTGGGCGTAGACGGGATGGACTATGATCTCACACGACGGTTGATGGCCCAAGGCAAGCTGCCATGTCTGCGAAGACTGACCGAGACGGGCGGCTTCAGCCCGTTGCGCTCGGTATTCCCT
>JABMPG010000572.1 GCA_013203855.1 bacterium | reverse complement strand
TCAAGCGCTCCGCCCTATAGAATCGCAGAAAGGCAGCCACCGAGATGAAAGCAATCACTTACCGCGACATGACCCCAGAGGAACTCCAGGTACGCGAGCAGGAATTGCGCAAGAGCCTCTTCGGCCTGCGCACGCGCGCCACCACAAAAGAACTCGAGAACGTCTCGCGCATTCGCCAGGAAAAACGGGAACTCGCCCGCGTCCTCACCGTTCTCACCGAGAAAAACCAGGCCCAGCCGGCCGCCAGCTAAGATAACGGAGTCAGGTCCATGGCAGAAAACAACACCAGCGATCAAGGCCACCGCAAAGTCCGAACCGGACAAGTGGTCGGCAGCAAGATGGACAAAACCGTCGTGGTACTTGTTGACCGGATGGTGCAACATCCGCTCATTAAGAAGCACATCCGACGCCACAAGCGCTACTACGCCCACGACGAAGAAAACACCTGCAACGTCGGAGACACTGTCCGCATCGTTGAGTGCCGTCCTCTGAGCAAGAACAAAAGATGGCGGTTGAAGGAGATTCTCGTGCGCGCCAAATAATGGCGGCCAGCACGGAGGAATAGAAATGATTCAGGAATATACCGATCTTCACGTTGCCGACAACAGTGGCGCCCGCCTGCTGCGATGTTTCAAAGTCTTGGGCGGGACCAGGCGTCGATATGCCAGCATCGGCGACATCGTCGTCTGCTCCGTGCGCGAAGCAGCCCCGGACTCCCAGGTCAAAAAGGGCACGGTCGTTAAGGCCGTCGTCGTCCGAACCGCCAAAGAAGTGGGACGCGAGGACGGATCCTACATCCGATTCGACGAAAACGCCGCCGTCCTGATCAACAACCAGATGGAACCCATCGGAACGCGCATCTTCGGCGCGGTGGGACGCGAACTGCGCGGCAAACGCTTCATGCGCATCGTCTCCCTCGCCCCCGAGGTCATGTGACCGAAGATTGTAAGCCATAGGAGCAGCGACCCATGTCTCTGGGAATCAAGAAAAACGACACCGTCTACATCCGGTCTGGCAAGGACCGGGGCCGCACTGGCCGAGTCTTGATGGTCATGCCTGAGAAACAGAAGGCGCTGGTGGAAGGGGTTAACATGATGCGAAAGCATGAACGCCCCCGAAGTCAGCAGCAGCCCGGCGGAATCGTTTCCAAAGAGGCGCCCATCCACCTCAGCCGCCTCATGCTCGTCGACCCCAAAACGGGCCAGCACGGCCGTTTTCGCACCGAGACCCGTGACGGACAAAAAGTCCGAGTCCACGTCAAGTCCGGGAACGTAGTCTAAGGAACCAGATCCGGCGACAACTCAGGTTTTCGCCGAAGGAGTGCCGAAAAAATGGCAAAAGAGAAAGAACAGCCCCAGGACCAGCCGGCCCAGGGCGAACAAAGCCAGGACAAAAAGCCCCGCGGCGAGCAAAAAGCCAAGGGCGGCGACAAAAAGGCGAAAGCCAAAGGCAAGGCCGAGCAACCTGGCGTCGTGATCGCCGTGCCGAGCGGGTATGCTCCCCGGCTTCAAACACGATATCGGGATGAGGTCGTCCCTGCCCTCCGGGAGAAGTTCAACTACAAATCTTCCATGCAGGTGCCCCGCCTGAAGAAGATCGTCCTCAACATGGGCGTGGGAGAGGCCACACAGAATCTCAAGGCCCTTGAGGAAGCAATGGAAGAGATGGCCCTCATCTCCGGGCAGAAACCCAAGCAGACTCGCGCCAAAGTCTCGGTCGCCGCATTCAAGGTCCGACGCGGCATGCCGGTCGGGTGCACCGTCACCCTCCGAGGCTGGCGCATGTATGACTTCCTCGACCGCCTCATCAGCGTGGCCATCCCCCGAATCCGCGACTTTCGTGGTCTGCCCGACAACGCCTTCGACGGACGTGGAAACCACAACATGGGCGTCCGAGAGCAATTGATATTCACCGAAATCGACTATAGCCACATCACCACGACCCGAGGCATGAACATCACCCTGGTGACCTCGGCCAAGAACGATGAAGAGTGCAAAGAGCTGCTCTCCCAGTTGGGCATGCCCTTCCGCCGCCGTCGGTAAAAAACAACAGAGGCGCTCTCGCGCGGCCTCAAAGGAGATACCCAGTGTCCAGTCTTTGCCAAAAAGTCAAGTCGAGCAAGGAACCCAAATTCTCCACCCGCCGGGTCAGCCGGTGCCGCATTTGCGGCCGCGCCCGGGGCTATCTCCGCCGATTCGAGATGTGCCGCATCTGCTTCCGCAACATGGCGAGCCAGGGCCTTGTCCCCGGCGTGACCAAGGCATCCTGGTAGGCCGGCTGACCGGAACCCCCAAGAGCCGGAGAAAAAGACAGGAGAAGGTTGTACATGGCTTCGATCGATCCGATTTCTGACATGCTGACCAGCATCCGCAACGCCAACGCGGTAGGCAAAGAGGAAGTGGGCGTCCCCGCTTCGCGCCTTAAGGTCGGCATCGCGAAGATCCTGCGCGAGGAAGGCTTTATCAAGCACTACAAAGTCGTCCGCGTTCAAAAAGACAAAAACAAAGCCCAACGCCGCGACAAAGGGGCTCCGCTCGAGGGCCAAAGCGAAATCCGCATTTTCCTCAAGTATGGCCCGCGGCAGGAAAAAGTGCTCCAAGGTCTCAAGCGCATCAGCCGCCCTGGCCTGCGACGCTATATCGGCTCCCAGGAAATCCCTCTCATTGAGGGCGGCCTGGGCATCACGATCGTGTCCACGTCGAGTGGCCTCATGACCGGCAGAGAATGCCGCAAACGCAAAACCGGAGGCGAACTCGTCTGCGCCATCTGGTAAGACGATCTCGCCCAACAGCACACACGGAGGAAAAGACTCGTGTCACGGCTTGGCAAAATCCCCATAGACATCCCCCAGGGCGTCGAAGTGATCATCAACCCTGAAATGGCCATCACCATTAAGGGGCCTAATGGTCAACTGAGCGTCGTCACCGAAAAACGCGTGACCATCCGCAAAGAAGAGAACCAGGTGCATGTTGCTCGCCACGGTGACAGCAAGGCAGACCGGGCCTTTCACGGTCTCTACCAGCGCCTGATCCGCAACATGGTCATCGGCGTAACGGACGGGTTCAAAAAGGAACTCCAGATCGAAGGAGTCGGCTACCGCGCAGCTAAGCAAGGCGCCGGCATCACCCTTTCCCTGGGATACAGCCACCCGATCAACTTTCCGGCCCCCGAAGGCATCACAATCGAGGTCCCCGAAAACACCCGAATCGTCGTCACCGGCGCCGATAAGCAACAGGTAGGCCAGGTCGCTGCGGACATCCGAGCCCTGCGCAAACCCGAGCCCTACAAAGGCAAAGGCGTCCGGTACGTCGGCGAGCATATCCGGCGCAAGGTCGGCAAGACCGGCGCCTAATCCATAACCGGTTTCAGAGGGAGCTGGCAGATGAAACTCACCAAACATCAAGCCCGGGTACGCCGACATCGCCGCGTCCGTGCCATCGTGTCCGGAACCGCGGAGCGACCCCGCATCTGCGTGTTCCGCAGCAATCGTCACATCTCCGCCCAAGTGATCGACGACACCAGGGGACACACCTTGGCCTCCGTCACTAGCGTCACCAAGGGCGACGGAAAAAACCACAGCAGTGCGGCCGTAGCCACCGAGCTCGGGCGTCTGTTGGGCGAAAAGATGAAGGCCTCCGGAATCGAGCGTGCCGTTTTCGACCGAGGCGGTTACGCCTATCACGGCGTGATCAAGGCCTTCGCCGAGGCAATACGATCGGCGGATGAAAAAGAGCACTTTCATTTCTAACCTGTCCGTAATTCACAAATTGGAGGCATGAGCCAACGTGAGTGATATCGAAGCTACAAGCCTATTGGAGCAAGCCCTGACCCTCCCCGAGGACAAGGGCATCGACGCATCCAGACTGGAACTGACCGAAGAGGTCATTCAGCTCAACCGAGTCGCCAAAGTCGTGAAGGGCGGACGCCGGTTCAGCTTTAGCGCTTTGGTCGTCGTCGGTGACAAGAATGGTCATGTCGGCGTCGGATTTGGCAAAGCCAACGAGGTCCCCGAGTCGATCCAGAAGGCCGTCCAGAACGCCAAAAAACTACTCATCCGGGTTCCACGAGTGGGGAAGACCATCCCCTATCACGTCATCGGACGCTTCAGCGCCGCCCGTGTTATGCTCCGACCCGCCAGCGAAGGCACCGGTCTCATCGCCGGCCCCGCTGTGCGCACCGTTCTCGAACTCGCCGGCCTGCACGACGTTCTCACCAAGAGCCTCGGCAGTGCCAACGTCATCAACATCCTCAAGGCCGTCATCGAAGGGCTCCGAAGCCTTCGCGACGCCGAACAGGTCGTTCGCCTGCGCGGAAAGAGCCTCGAGGAGGTCGTTGGACGCCGCCGTGCCACGCAGCTGAGAGGAGTCACCGAGGCTGGTCCCGAACCCCAGAAGGGCAAGGCGCCGGAGGAAAGACTTCGCGTGACGGCACCCCAGGCGCCCGCACCCGTCTCCGTGGGGACCCCGTCCAGCGACAGCACGGTTTCGCCCGAGATCGCCGAGTTGCCCGT
>JABMPG010000571.1 GCA_013203855.1 bacterium | reverse complement strand
GATTCTGGACGATCTGGCCCGGACGACTGTTCCGGAGCGCCCTGAATTGATCGTGATCCACCATTCCCGCAACCAAGGCGTCGGCGGGGCCATGGCGAGCGGTTTTGAAAAGGCCCTGCAACTGGACCTGGATATTCTGGTGAAGGTGGATGGTGACGGACAGATGGATCCGGAATTCATGATCGAACTGGTGGAACCGCTGGCCAACGGTCACTGCGACTATGCCAAAGGGAACCGGTTCCTGCATTTCGACGCACTGCGGCTCATGCCTCTCTCGCGGAAGCTGGGAAGCATTCTCCTGACCTTTCTGACGAAGATCGCCAGCGGATACTGGCATGTTTTCGATCCGCAGAATGGCTACCTTGCCGTGCGGCAGGACTTCCTGCGGTTCCTCAACCTGGAGCGCCTGCGCAACCGGCGATATTTTTTCGAAAACGAGATGCTCATCGAACTCAACATCGATTCCGCCCGGGTTCTGGACTGCCCGATGCCTTCCATCTACGGCGGCGAGGTCTCCTCCCTCCGGGTTTCCCAAGTGATGCTGTATTTTCCCGTGTATCTTTTCCGGGGCTTCTTCTCTCGTCTTTTCCACCGCTACGTTCTGCGGGATTTTTCCGTGGTGGTGCCGCTCTATCTGCTCGGGGCACTCTCTTTCGGCTGGGGCGTCTATTTCGGAATCCTGACTTGGTGGCGGTCCGATCCGGCCGCTCCGACCCCGACGGCGACGATCATGTTGTCGGTTCTGCCGCTGATCCTCGGGATGCAGATGCTTCTGCAGGGCCTGCTGTTCGAGATTCTCCAGACGCCCCGCGCCGAAATCACCGGCCAGCGCCGTCCGCGAAGGCGGCCAGTGTCTCCGTCCAGTTAGCATCGCTCGGACGGTTCCCGCCATCTCCTCGCTCTGCCCAGGCGACCTGCTCCCGGTTGGCTCCTGGCTGGTGTTTGTCGCTTGCGATTTCTGAGGCATCTGTGGCGGTTGACAACGCCTGAAGTTTTTTGTACGTTGCAGCCAGATTGTCTGTCTGTTTTTTTCATCGTCGGCATTTATCGAGAGGGAGGCAACGCATGTCCCGTCACGTGAGGATTTTCCTGGTCCTTCTGGCCTGCATTCCTTTGTGGGGTGCTTGGGGCGAGAATGTGGCCAATCCGCGATTTGAGGAGATGTTGCAGAAGATCGACGCGGGTGGGGAGTCCTTCGGCTACATCAGTACGGAGGACTATCTGGAGCAGCTGCTGGACCGGTTCGAGGAGGCGATCAAGGGCAAGCCGGAATCGGCGGGGGCGGTCAAGCGTCTCCAGGATGTTCGGAAGTTCCTGACCACGGCGGGGTTTTTCGGTGTGGAAGGGATCGGGTGGAGTTCGATCCAGACCGGCGAATGGCCCACGGTCAAGGGATTTGCCCAGATCCCGGAGGGTCGCAAGGGTTATCTGGAAGTGCTGGGGGACACGCCCCATGAGTTCACGTCGCTGGCCTATGCGCCGGTCGGAACGGATTTGTTCTGCGAATCCGATTTCGACCTCGCCCGATTTCTCCAAGTGACGCGCGAGGTGATCCAGAAGATTCAGGGGCCGGAGAAGGTCCTGGCCTTTGATCAGGGCCTGATGGCGGTGGACCCCCTGCTGACGAGCATGGTCAATCAGTTTGCGACGGTGGGCAACCTGATCAACTCTCTCGAAGGTCGGTACGTTTTTCTCATGGATCTGGACGAATCTAGGCCGCTGGAGTTCTCTTTTGACGGGGAAAAGGCCACGGTCGAGGGACTGCGGGTGGCCTTGCTGGTCAAGACGAAGAATGCCCTGCTCTATCGCACGTTTCTGACGCTTCTCAGCATGCGGGGGCTTATGGGCCCCGAGGAGATCTCGGGGGAGCAGGGGCAGCCGAATCAGGTCCAGAAGGCGCCTCTTGTGAATTTGCCGGTCGTCGGCCTCAAGCCGGTTCTCGCATTCGATGGACAGTACTTCATCCTGGCGACCCAGGTCGACCTGCTGAACACCTTGCTCGAGACGAAGAACGGAGCGTCCAATCTGTCGGGGAATGCGGAGTATCGCCGTCTGTCGCAGGGGCTTCCGGCCGCGGGTAATTCGCTCTTTTTCGCTTCCCAGCCATTTCTCGAGGCGATGGTGGAGATGAGAAAGGAATCCCTGGAGGAGGCTTGGAAAACCTCCGGGATGTCGGGCGCCTCGCTGGCACAGGCGGCCGACATGTCGATTCCGGAATGTGGCATCATGTCGGTGCAGGTCAATGAACCAAAAGGGATTCTCTGGATGAGAAACGGGTCGGCACAATCACAGGGGCAAGCGGCCGCGGCCTTGATGGGGGCTGTTACGGCCGCCATTGCGGTGCCGAGTTTCCTGGAGGCTCAGAGCCGAGCTCAGGGCTCGCGGGCCCAAAGCGACATGCGTTCGCTCGCCACAGCTCTGGAGTCCTACAGTATTGATAACAAATCCTATCCGGCACCCGAGCGCTACGCGGACTGGGAGGTGGGTGGCTACCACGGGCCATACGGCAGAGGTCTTTCGGTGTTGAGCACGCCCGTGTCGTACATATCCGAGATTCCCGAAGACCCCTTCTCACCGGCGGGAAGCCCCTATCTCTATCACTATTGGAAAGGGAACGGCTGGATTTTGCTGAGTCTCGGGCCGGATCAGGACCTGGACGTGAATCCCGTGCGAGACTATGTCGTGGGTTCTCGCGAGCAACCTCTCTTGTTTAACAAGACCTTCGACCCGACGAACGGCGCCACGAGTGATGGGGATATCTGGAGACTTCAAGGGAATATGAGCCAGAGCGTAATGAGCCCTCAGCCGAAGCCGACCGCTGTGTCCCGGAACTGCGCGGAAAACTTGCTGAAACTCGACGCGGCCAAGGAGCAGTATGCCCTGGAGGCAAACCTTTCGGAGGGCACGGCTGTCGAGATGTCGGACCTGGTAGGCATGGACAAGTATCTGCGTCAAATCCCGATCTGTCCCAATGGGGGAACCTATACGCTCGGGGTACTTGGGCAGGATCCCACTTGTAGTTGCGGAGCGACGCTGCCTTAGGATTCCCGGGTTTCAAGTTCAGCGACAGGATCTGCAAGGAGAAAAACATGCGACAGATGGCTATCCTTTTCACTTTTCTAATTCTGGCGGCTCTCGGATGTGATCAGTCGAGTTCGACATCCAGCTATGTGGCCCAGGAGGCCACGGCCACGCCCACGCCCACGCCGACGCCGACGCCGTTCCCGACGCCCGCGCCCGGTCCTGATTTTTTCGCGAAATCGCCGCAGGGAGCGAACGAGCGCTTCTATGTGGTGAAGGAGAAACTGGATGTGGGCGGAGGGGTGTTCATTTATGAGCACCTCGGAGACCGCCTGAGCGAGATGATCGAGGAATTGCGCAGTGCTTCTGGTGTGCTGGCGGATTCCGGAGAGGGATTCGAGAATGTTCTCGACTTGCTAGAGACAGCCGGTCTGCCTCAGGTCAAGGACATCGGCATCAGCCAGGTCCGGGTGGGAGAGATGAGTCGCGGCAAAATCTTCCTTGGAACAGAGGGGGCGGAACCGGCCCTGTTCCGTGTCTTCAACGGGCCTCCTCAGAGTTCGTCGCTCCTCGTCTATGCACCGTCGGATTGCGGGATCTACCTGGAGACGCACTTCGACCCTATGAAGGCGTTGGAACTGGTCCGGGAGGGAATCGGAGCTATACACGGGCAGGAGAAACTGGATGAGTTCAACAGTCAGATTCGTCGCAAGAGCAGCGAATTGGGCGTGGATATCGAGGGTTTTCTGGCGGGGCTGGGGAATCGGTTTGCGGTGGTCGTGCGTACGAATGAGTCGCAGAGCGTGGACCTGGCCGATCAGGTGGCCCGGAGCGTGGACAAGTTCCTGAAATCGCCCGGGACACTTCAGGTTCCGGCCTTTGACGGCGCCCTTCTGGTCCAGCAGCCTGACCCGACGATCCTGGATAAGGTGAAGACTATGCTGGACCGGTCCGGCACTCCCTACAAGGATGCGAGTGATCCGCGCATGGGCAAGTTGATCGTCGATCTTTCGGCCGACCCGGATCTTCCCCCGAATCTGATTCTGGCCCACCGGTCGGACGCCTTGCTGGTCTCGAGCCAAGAAGGGCTGATGGACGCGCTGGTCGGGGCGAAGGAGAAGGGCTCCAACCTCGGTCAGGCCTATGAGTATCAGCGTCTGACGAAAGGAGTTCCCGACAAGGCCAACCATGTGTTTTTCGTCAGTCCGGGCATGGGCCAGAGCCTCCGGGACGTCCTGAAAGCCAACCTTTCCGATCAGACGGCGCAGGGCATCAATCCGGAGCCGCTGATGGAGCTGCTCACGCCGTGGCTTTCCGGAATGGCGCTGACCGGGGTGCATGAGCCTGAGGGCGGTTCGCTGGTTTCGCTCCGCCCCGCCATCATCGACGGGAGAGAACTCCCCGCGGGAAGCGGAATTCTGTCAGGAGCGGCTGCGGTGCCGATCCTGCTGGCCGGAGCGTTTCTGATGGACATGGAAGGGGACGCGGAGGGGGGATTTGCCGCCTTCCCCGATAACCCGCAGACCCGAGCGCCCGAACGCCCGCGCGTCCAGGCGGATTTGCGTATGATGGCAACCGCTATCGAAGCCTACCGGATCGACTGGCACAGTT
>JABMPG010000570.1 GCA_013203855.1 bacterium | reverse complement strand
CCACGCAAACGATCGAACAACAGCAAGACCAGGTTCGGCATAAGGTGGTGGAACGGGTCGACCTGGCAAAATACAGAATCCGGTAAGAGGCGAACCGTGGGCAAAATGTTTTTCGCAATTCCCCTGCCGGGTGTCGACCCGGGAGAACTCAAGGGAAAACTCATCGTGATCGAGGGAGCGGACGGATCCGGACGCTCCACTCAGACCCGGATCCTAACCGACTGGCTCGAACAGCACGGACACGCGACCGTGAACGTCGGACTGAATCGTTCGACCCTCGTCTCGAGTGAACTGAACCGGGCCAAAAAGGGCAACACACTCGGCCCGGCCACCATGAGCCTGTTCTACGCAACAGATTTCGCCGACCAGCTCGAAAACGTGATGGTCCCCGCACTACGGGCCGGATTCGTCGTCCTGGCCGATCGCTACATCTATACCATGATGGTGCGCGACGTGGTCCGCGGAGCCAACCGGGAGTGGGTCGATTCGATGTACGGAATCGCCCTGGAACCAGACATCGTCATCTATCTGCATGTTTCGCCCCGGCACCTCGTACTCCGCAACATCCAGAAGAATCTGGGCCTGGACTACTGGGAATCAGGAATGGATATCGCCCTGGCCCGGGATCGCTTTGACAGTTTCCTCATCTATCAGCGCATGGTCCAGCGAGAGTTTATTCGCCTGGAAAAGCGATTCGGATTTCACACGGTCAACGGCAACCGCTCGGTCCCAGCCGTTGCCAAAAGCATCCGGGATCTCGTGATTCCCCTTTTCGAACCCGAGACGGCCATCCTGGAAGGACGAACATAATCATGGCGAAATCCAACAACAACAAGGCGCTCAAATCATCCCGACTGCCGTCCGAGAGCTCCCTCCAAAGCGCCCTGGCGGTAGAGGCTCACCACCTTCGAATTGAACTCCGCGAGATCACTCAACGTCTGGTCAGCGATCTGGAGAGTCAGATTGTTGGCATCATCGAACTCGCGGGGGAGATAGAAGATACAGGCCGGAAAGCCGAGGAAATGCGGACCATCGTCCAGACCATCCGGAATCTCGAGATCAATCCCGCGAAGGGAAAACTCAGAGATCTCAAACGCATCCGAGATCTTCTGCGCGACACCAACAGGAAATTGGAAGAACTGATATAGTGGCCCGCCTGCGCACCCAGGACAACCGCTTCATGGTCGGTGTGGACCTGGGCGGCACAAAGATTCTCTCCGCCGTGCTGAGCCCCGCGGGCGAAATCCTGATCCGAAAAAAATCACAGACCCGAGCCGACCGGGGACCGGGCGAAGTCATCCGCCGGATCGTCCGGAACATTCAGTCAGTCGTCAAGCAGTCCGGAATCGACAAAAGCCTGATCGCCGCCGTAGGCATCGGTTCCCCCGGAACGCTCAATCCCGACACAGGCGTGGTCGAGCAGCCCGTCAACTTGCCGGGGTGGAAAGACGTGCCCCTCAAGACCATCCTCGAGAAGCACCTCGGACTGAAAGTCTACCTCGAAAACGACGTGAACGCGGGCGCTTACGGCGAGTTCCGCCTCGGCGCCGGCGTCGGTGTTCGGAGCATGATCGCCCTCTTTATCGGAACCGGAATCGGAGGAGGGATGATTATCGACGGAAATCTTTACCAGGGATTTGGAAAGGGCGCCGGAGAACTGGGACACATGGTAATCCAGATGGACGGCCCCCTGTGCAACTGCGGACGCAAGGGCTGCTTCGAAGCGATAGCCGGACGTCCCGCCCTGGTTCGACGCATCCAAAAACTCGACCTTCAGAACGACGTGCGCTCCCTCGTGCTGGACTATGTCGACAACGATCTGGCGGCGGTGAGAAGCAGTCATCTCAGCCGCGCCTGGCATGCGGCCGATCCCTCGACCACGCAGGCGCTACGAGAGATGGCGGGCCACACCGGTCTGGTAGTCGCCAATCTCATGCACGCCCTCAATCCCGAACTCTTTGTCTTCGGCGGAGGTCTCATCGAAGCGCTTGGCCGGGACCTGCTGCCCCTGATCGAACAGGTCGCCCGCCGAGAAGCTCTGCCGAATACCAGTCGCAATGTCCGCATTCGCCCTGCTATGCTGAAAGATGACGCCGGTGTGGTCGGAGCGGCCTTTCTTGCCCGCGAACGGGCTGGAAAACGCAAGTAAGGCGTCGACCCCCTAGAGGCTCCCAACATGAAGCCCCGAACCGTCCAAGTCTACGGCCGAAACAGCAGCGATCTCCTGCCGCGCCTCAAAGAACTCCGTCTCGAAATCGACGAAACAGATCCAGACGTCGTCATTTCCTATGGCGGAGACGGCACCCTGCTGGCCGCGGAACGACGGTGGCCCGGAGTGCCAAAGGTCGCCCTGCGGGACAGTCTTCGGTGTCGCACCTGCTCCCACATCTCCAACGAGGCCCTTCTGCGCCACCTCGCAGACGGCAAACTGAAACGGAACGAGTTCCTCAAACTCCGCTGCGAAGCAAAGGGACATGACCTGACCTGTATCAATGACGTCATTCTCAGAAACCCCATCCTCACCGCTGGAGTCCGATACCGCGTCTGGATCGATGATGAGGCCTACGGCGAAGACGAGATCGTGGGCGATGGCCTGGTTGTAGCCACCCCATTCGGATCCTCCGCCTACTATCGAAGCATCACCCACAGCACCTTTAGGGTCGGAATCGGCCTCGCCTTCAACAATTCAATAGAACCCATCAACCATCTCGTGCTCGCCAATGAGTCTGTCATCCGGGTCCAGATCACCCGAGGACCCGCGGCGCTGGGCGGGGACAACAACCCCGACATCGTTCCCCTGGACCGTGGAGACGAAGTGGTCGTCCATCGCGCCGACCACTGTGCCACCATTCTCGTGTTCGACCGGGTTCGATACCCGGCCGATCAATTCATCTTCTTTCAGAACAATTCGGAGGAGCCGCAATGAAAGATCGAGTCGTCATTTCGGGCATCGGAGTCCTCAGCCCCAATGGCGTGGACAAAGACGCCTTTCGCGAAGGTCTGCGTGTCGGGAAATCGGGGATTTCAACCATTCGCGGGCTGGATCTAGCCATGCTCCAGACCAAAGTGGCCGGTCAGGTCGAGGACGCGGTGCTCGCGTCGCTCATTCACGGGAAAGACGCGCTCAAACGACATGACCGAACCACCGTCCTCGCCCTCATCGCCGCCCAGCGCGCCGCAGCCGATGCACGGTTCGACGCCGACGTCACAGCCCCCTATAAACGCGGCCTTGTTTTCGGATCCGCCTGCGGCCCCGTCCACTCACTGGAAGGACTCTACACCCGTTACTACGAAGACAAGGAGCCCTACGTCCAGCCCTCCCAAGCCCAGCGCGCGATGCTTCAGACCACCGCCCTTGAAATATCCCGGCGTTTCGGACTGACCACCCTGAGCCAGACAACCAACTCCGGAGACGCATCCTCGCTCGCCGCACTCGCCGCCGCACGCCAATACATCCTGGCCGGAATGGTCGACATCGTGTTCGTGGGAGGGGCCGATTGCCCGATTCAGCAGCACTACTACCGGCTTTGGGACTCGCTGAGGCTTCTGACGCGGGAAGGAAACAGCCGGCCCGAACAGGCTTCCAGACCCTTCGCCCTCGACCGTAGCGGAATGGTCCTGTCCGAGGGAGCGGGCTTCCTCGTCGTCGAACGGGAAGAGACCGCCATCGAGCGCCGGGCAGATATCTACGCCGAAGTCCAGGGCGCCGGACTCACCACCCAGTTTCCCGAGGATCTCCCGACTCGCGCGAAGGCCCAGGCCGACTGCATCAAGGAGGCACTACGCAACGCCTCAGTCGAGCCCGGAGCCATCGACCACATCCAAGCCCAGGCAGGCGGATCTCCGGTCAACGATCTCAGCGAAACACAGGCGATCAAGGAAGTCTTCGGAAAACGAGCGGCCGACATTCCCATCTCGGCCGTGAAATCCATGGTGGGAAACACTCTGGGCGCTTCAGGCTGCATCGGCATCATCGCCGGTCTCCTGGCCATGCGCACCGGATTTCTCCCGCCAACCATCAACCTCGAAAAACCCGATCCGCAATGCGACCTCGACTACGTGCCGAACGAGAGCCGCGAGGCCTCCGTGCGGACAGTTCTAGTCAACGCCTTCGACGAGGCCGGAACCAACGTGGCCGTGGTGCTGCGATCTCTCGATTGAAACACGAGCGTCTCAAGAGGCGTGGACTTCAGCGCAAAAACACTCCGCGCCTCAGCCCCTCTGCGCGAGCCTTCAACTTCTCCGAACCCCAAACCCACGCCTGACTACTGACTCTTGGTCCACTTCTCCAGCAGATCTTCGATGATCTGGTTGGTCCGGGGGTTGGCATTCCGCCGATGCCCCTCTGCGAGTCGCCAAGCCGCGTTTTCCCGGATGATATCGCGGGGCGACATACGGCATTCGAACTCGGGGACGAAGCGTTTGATCTTCAGATTGTCGAACACGGCGTGCGCCGCCTTGTCCCCCTTGAGGGGACCGTGCATTTCAGGATACTGATCGACGAGAAATTCAGTCGGCATGTAGACGATCCTGGGCTCGCGGCCCAGCGCCCGCCCCATCTCATAGTAGAGACAATTCCAGCTCAACGGCACATCGCTTGTGATGTGGAACGCCTCACCCAGCGCCGCCTCGTTCCCGACCAGCCCGGCCAGGCCGACTGCGAAATCCGACGCAGCGGTGATGGTCCACATCCCCTTGCCCTCATCGCAGAGAATCACCGGCTTGCCTTCGATGATCCGTTCGGCGACCGTGAAGTCGGAACTGAAAGCAGGGGAGGGGAGCCAGCCTTCCCCGAGCGTGTGGGAGGGCCGCACGATAGTAGTCGGAAACTCCGGACCGCCCGCCTCTATATACCATTCCTCGCATCGATGCTTGTTATCGGCGTAATCCCAGTTAGGGTTTCCGAGTGGCGTCTCCTCAGTGATCGGCAGGTCCACTTCGGGCGGCCTCTTGTAGACCGTGGCCGTGCTGATGAAAATGTGCTGACGAACGCGATTCCGAAACGTCTGATAGAGAATCTCCGCGTGCTCGGGGCGATAGCAGAGAAAATCGATGATCACATCGCCTTCCCATCTCCTCAGCGCGGAAGCAAAGGCATCGCCATCGTAACGATCGGCCGCGATGTGGCCCCACGGGCCGGGAGACGCCGAGCTTCCCCGCGTCACGAGGGTGAGCGAATGCCCTCGTCGGGCAAGCTCGCGGACAACCGCCGTCGATATGTTGCCCGTGCCGCCAATGATCAGAATTTCCATGAAGTCACCTGTTAAGGATGGACTGATTCCTTTCCAGAAAAGAAAACGGGACAGTCCGGTTCGGAGGCCGAGCGGGACTGTCCCGAGGTTTACTGGCGCTACCGGTAGTTCCCTGACGGGGACTTACGGTTTGCTTCCGCCCTGGGGCGGCTCCTCATAGCCCCGGCTGATGGACTGGCGCATTTCCGTGTCTGCCATCACATTGCGCATGCTGTAATAGTCCATGATCCCGAACTGGCCTTTACGGAAAGCCTCAGCGATGGCCTTGGGCACTTCGGCTTCCGCCTCGACCACCTTCGCGCGCATTTCCTGTTCGCGCGCCTTGTTCTCCTGCTCGGCGGCGACAGCCATGGCGCGACGCTGTTCGGCCTTGGCTTGGGCGATCTGCTTGTCCGCCTCCGCCTGGTCGATCTGAAGCTTTGCCCCGATGTTCTCGCCCACATCCACGTCCGCGATATCAATGGAGAGAATGCTGAAGGCGGTTCCGGAGTCGAGACCTTTCGTGAGAACAGCCTTGGAGATCAGGTCGGGGTTTTCGAGCACGGCCTTGTGGCTGGCGGCCGACCCGATGGCGCTGACGATGCCCTCGCCCACGCGGGCGATAATCGTTTCCTCGGTGGCGCCGCCGACGAGACGCTCCAGGTT
>JABMPG010000569.1 GCA_013203855.1 bacterium | reverse complement strand
TCCTGATAAAGAGGAACGGGGATCTGCTCAAGACGAGGCGCTGCGATCTGAGCGAGAGCCTCCTGAGCCCCGCGATCCACGAAGATCTGACGCCCCAGCCCCAGCAGATAGGACCGCCGGATCGTCAGAAGCGAGGGTTGGGTCTCCAGAAAATTCGGAAGCGCGATATCGTTCACATCGAACTGAATGAGAGTCAGGTCCGGATCGAAGCCTTTGGCCCGTGAAATGAACTGTTCCCCCTCCATGGCCGTATTGTATCCGGGCACGGCAAAATTCAGCACCTCGTACCGCACGGGATCTCCGGCCAGATTGAGAGCCCACTCCAGAAACTCCACATAGCACTGGTCTGCCGGCACTCGCCAGCCAAACATGGACGAATCGCCCAAAGCCGCGATCCGCCATACCCCGGACGGCTTCTCCGGCAAGACTTCAGCGTCCCGCATACCTTGGGAGTTCGAACGGTAGGGCGCCCCGTAAAGACTCCCTTCCCGACCGGGAATCAACTCGTAAATCAGGTCGGGATTATCGGAAAGGCGAATGACATCAAGAAGCACGAAATCCGAGCCGTTCGGAGCCCGTTGCCGGTAATCTTCCTCGTGCAGCGTGTGACGCGTGAAACGAATATACAACCGGGTAACTGTCTCCGAGAGAAAACACGCAAACAGGAGAGAAACCAGTAACAAAAGCAGTTTGGCCGCCCAGGCGCGGTTTCGACTCATATTTTCACTTTCGGCACTCATCAGGTTGCGCTTCGACCCACGGCCCTTGGCAGATGGCCTTGCTCTCTGTTGGATACTGCAAGTGTGGCGCTCTCGACCAAGCCGCCATGGAATCATTTATCAGGGAATCAGACGAACATGTGGAACAGAATTCCGCCTCCCCGCTATGGCCGGGCCTCCCCCCGAATTGTTTCCGCGTCGGTCTCCGAGATGAAGGAGGCTAACAACTGAGCCGTACGATCAGCTCCTATCGGGTTCAAGTGAGGATCGTTACGGAAACCGTACCGGCCTTGGTGAAGATCGGACCGTAACTCAACGGGCTCCTCCACGTATCCTATCTCGGCGCTCCTGCAGAAATCCATCAACAGCTGGAAAGGTTTGTGCGGCGCCGGTTTCTGAAGTCCAAGGAGACGAATCGTTTCGGGCGGGAAACGGTAGTCCGGGGGAAACTGGAAGTTGGGGTACAGGATGACAGAAGCCCCCGTGGGTGAACAAGTCTTCTTGATCTCGCGCAGGATGGCAAGCGTCAGATCCCAACTCTCAGCAACATCGGGAGACCAGTCCTCGTCAAAGATCCTTTTCTTTCGCAGATTGGGAAGATCCTGCTCACTCCCGGGCGGACGGTACACATGGTAGGTGCCACCTCCGTCGTCTCGAGTAACATCGGGTCCGGATTGAGGCGTTTCGGACCTACCCCGCCCCAGCATCACGCGAAGCGCGACACACAGATGGCTTTTTCCAGCGATTCGTCGCAGAATGGAGGCTTTCCTTCCGGAGAAAGGCTGAGAAACGAGTTCGCCGGCCTCAAGATTGAAGTGGGGCTTTGGAGCGGTGCCGAAGGTGGAATGAGCGCTCGAATTGTCGGCAAAGTCGTTGCCCATCGTCATGAGAACGATCACATGATCGGGTTGGAGGACGATTCCCTCGTGCAGCAACGCGAGATACTCCTGATCCGTCCCGAAATTCGAGTACCCCATCGAGATTACCTCGTACTCAGGTCCGAGATGACGCTCGAGCTGTCTTCCGATGGTCTGTTCCAGCCTCAGTCCTGGCCCCCACACCTGACTGTCTCCCAGCAGCAGCACCCGCTTCCGCGTCTTGACGCGAGGATGGTCAGTGTCGTGCCAGCCCGCCGCGTTCATTGTTTCGATGAACACTTCCCCTGTGTCCGGATGGACGAAACGTACCTGTTGCCGGGGACTGAACCCCCAACCATACAGGTCCGCCTTAGGAACATCCAGCCGGCCGGATAGGGCTTGCGGAAGAGATCTGCCCACTGCCCAGTCGAGGGCAAAAAAGGATAGGCCGTAGATGATCCCAAACTGCAGCAGGCTGAAGATGAGAGCCCGTCCCGCGACTCGACGGTACCCCAACGCAAAAGAGACCGCGCCAAGAAGAAAGAGCGACGCACTCAGAAAGATCAGAACCATCGCGGCCACGCCCGTTATCTCTCCAGAAGGCGAGACGGCCGGTCCGAGAATCCATGGGTTGAGGACGCTGCCAGCGGTCAGTCCATGCAACCCGACCGTGAGCAAGGCCGAGGCATTCATATGGAAAACTCTTGGGAAACGAATCCGAGGCAATCTATACCTTCGTTCGGCGAGGACCAGGTGAGCCCATCCGGTCTCACACCCGCTCGGCGGCAACTTTCATGGCGAGAAAGTTCGACAGAATCGTCTTTCCGTC
Source organism: bacterium (assembly GCA_013203855.1). Classification (GTDB taxonomy): domain Bacteria; phylum Sumerlaeota; class Sumerlaeia; order UBA8349; family UBA8349; genus JABMPG01. Next base: position 6,468 of record JABMPG010000569.1, on the reverse strand, counting down.
CCGCGTCAGGATCGACTCGGGGTGGAACTGGACGCCCCAGATCGGAAACTCCCGGTGACGCAGCCCCATGATCACCCCATCTTCCGTCCATGCCGTTCTCTCCAGACAATCCGGAAGATTCTCCTCCCGCACGACCAGCGAATGATACCGCGTTGCCTCGAAGGGATTCGGCACGTCGTGGAAAAGTTCCGAGCCGTTGTGATGGATAAACGAAGTCTTCCCGTGGACAACCTGCCGGGCACGCTCCACAACCCCCTGGAAAACCGCGCCGATACACTGATGGCCCAGGCAGACTCCCAACGTCGGAATGCGGGGTCCGAACCGGCCGATGATCTGATTAGACAGGCCGGCCTCGGCAGGCGTGCACGGGCCCGGCGAAACCACGAGATGATCCGGCCCCAGCCGTTCGATCTCGTCAAGAGACACCTGATCGTTCCGGACCACCTGAACATCGGCGCCGATCTCGCCCAGATACTGCACCAGATTGAAAGTGAAAGAATCGTAGTTATCGATCAGCAGCAACATCGGCAGTTCCCTATTTCATCAGATCCCACGGGATAACCACCAGGGACGGCTTGGGCAGAACGGTCAGATGGACCCCGTCCGGATAGGGGCTACGCGCAGAGTCGTTGCTGTAGATCAGAAGCAGCATGTCCGAAGCGGGAGTCTTCCGTTTCCGGAAGTCCGCAGCCACACCCACCACCTGACTACCCAGAGGCCCGATGGTGAGGGGCGCCGAAGGCCACCAACTCAGCCAGTCCGGCTGAGGAACCAGCGCACGTGGTCCGACAAGCAGATCGGCCGCTTGAATAGACGTGATCTTCAGGTCATGAGTGCCCTGGTTGAAAATCGTGAAGTAAGCATTGTTGCGTGCGCTCAGCACGGCCTTCTCCACATCGATCAAACCATACCCGTGATACTTGTCCCACCCCGTCTTGTCCTCTTCCTCGCGACCCACCAGATCTTCCGCCGTCGACTCGACAACAAACCGGATCTGCCGGGCCGTCAGTGCGGGTTTCACCTTCTTGATCAGGGCACAAAGTCCCGAAACCTGCGCCGACGCGGCACTCGTCCCATAGAAGCCCGAACGATACGAACTGTTACTCGCCCGTCCCAACGTATAGATGTGAACCCCCTGCGCCCCGTACCTGCCGTCGCCCGGAGCCACCACATCCAGCGTGCTCCCGTAGTTGCTCCCCCAGCCCCAGTCGTCGCGCCGGACCCGGTCGTTCTTGCGTCCTTCGGTCACGTCCTCCGAACGGTCGGAAACCGCACCCACGGAGATGTACCAGGGAATGGCGGCGGGATACACATTATCCGCGCCGGTGTCATCATTTCCAGACGCGGCAACGCCCAAGACGTCATGTTCCTCGGCATAGTCCGCCGCGTCGATTTCCGCCTGAGCCGGAGGCCCGAAAGCGCCGAAACTCATATTGATCACCGTCGCGCCATGGTCTACACCCCAGTAAACACCATCCGGATAATTGGAAATCCCACCGTTGTCATCCCCCGCATTGACCGGGATAATAAGCGCCGGGGACTGCCCCGCGATCCCAAGCCCATTGTTGCGGATCGCCCCGATGATGCCAGCCACCGCTGTGCCGTGGCCGTCCGGATCGTCATTGTCAGGATTACTGTCCCCATAGGCGTCGCCGTTGCCTGGGAACACATCTGCCGGATCCACAATCCGCGCCGCCAGATCCTCATGGCTGAGACGGACGCCCCTGTCGATCACACACACCCGAACCTCGTCGCTGTACTGACTCGACACGTCCCACCCCAGTTTAGTCCCCGTGCGTGTCAGGTACCATTGGGGCTCGAAAAACGGATCGTTCGGCGTCAAAAAAGGCTGGCAGATCCGACTGGGATGAGCATAGACCACATCCGATCGCCCACAAAGCGCCTCGGCCACAGCCCAGGGATCACAGCCCGGAGCGATCTCCACCATGAACAGACCGATCGGCCCCTTCCCGGTAGCCACCGACGAAACGGCGGACGCCGCCCAAGCCGATTCATCCGACGTGAGATTCCGACCTTCCCGAACGGCCTGCAAGACGGCAGGAACGCCTGCTCCGACCGCCGCCAGAGCCTTCGACTCACCCGAACGGAACGGCCGCACACCCCTGCACCCCGCCGGAAGATCCTGCAACCCCAACGCCGACAGATCCCGGGAATAGTCCAGAACACGATTCTGCCCGGTCGCCAGACGCCGCCCGTGCAGATCCGCCGCCGGGGCCGACTTGAAACGAACCACCACGAAATCCGAACTCACCCGGACTCGCGACTTCACCGTCGGGTCAGCCGCGACCGCAGCCATCAACGTCACAGGGACCGAAACCTCCGAATTGCTGTAAACCGGCACACGCAGACCGTCCGCCGGTTTGATAATCGTCAGATGCTCCGGAGCGATTTGGATCCGGACGGGAATCTCCTGATAGACCGTCACCGCATCATCGAACATCCCGATCACGCCCTGGCCCTCCACCGACGCCACCAGCCAGACCTGATAGGAAAGCGGAGCGCCCGGCGTGGCCGGAAAAGAAAACTCCCAGCGCACCGCGCGGCCAGTCCAGGCCGGAAGATCCGTGATCGTCAGCACACTCCCCGTCACGTCGTCCCCGGTGTTCGTGTCCTTCGCGGGCGAAACGAAAAGCGTAGCGGTCAGACTCTCGTAGGCCGTGCTCGTACTGTTAAGAATCAGGGCATCCACCGTGAAGGTCTCACCCACATGCACTGTCAGGTTCGAAGGGCTCAGATCCCCGTGCAGAACCAGCTGGGCCGAAGCCGGCAAAGGAATCAGAAACCCCAGAGCCAGCAGCAGGGGCAGGATCGGAAGAACGGACTGTCTGAAAAAACAGGCCGATCGAAACGCGCGTTTCCTGTCAATCATGGTTTCCATTTCTGAGATCAAAGGCTTTATGGGAAAGTGGGTGGCGAGCAAAACCGGCCAACACACGGCCGGAAACGGCGCACGCCAATTCAGCGTGCCATCATATCATGCTCCCGACGCGTCAACGCAAGCCAATTCTGCCCGCCGAAAAAAGTGCGCCCAAGACAACACTAAGGGCGCCATGGTCCACTCGCCGGCGAACGGGATTGTGTCGAGAGCCATTGGCGACCCGACACAGCGAAATCCCGAAGAGGAAGAAAATCTGATCGTCATTCGAACCGAAAGCAGAGTCGACATTGGGCTGGCCCATCGCCAGGAAGGTTCCTTGACGGTTCAGAAAGCCGATCCCGCTACGGCGAACCGAAGAGCCCATCTTCACATCCACCGGGAAGGATCAAGAAGTAGACGCAAGAAAAGGGCCCGCAGTTGACAGTCTCGGGCCCTCAAGGTAAGGTGCGGTTTCGGGCTGGATTTCTGACGGACAAATCAGACCTCGCAACAGGAGAACAGAGACTCATGGCTGCCAACGCGCTGTTTCGCAAAGACAAACCGGTATTCGACATCCGGGCCATTCATCTGGACCTCAAGGGAGTGCCGCCCACGGCCGAGCGCCTGGTAAGCCTCCTCGACGTAATCGCCACGGCACGATACAACGCAATCGTAGTCGAATGGGAGGACAGTTTCCCCTGGACCGTGGACGAACGATTCCGCAGCGAAACGGCCTACACCCCCGACGAAGTCCGGCGCTTTCACGACGAAGCGAAAAAACGCGGCATCGAAATCGTCCCGCTCGTTCAGTGTCTGGGCCACATGGAAACCGCGCTGATCCCCGGATACGAACATCTCCGCGAACTGCCTCACATGCGCGACATTATCAATCCCCTCGCACCCGGCGCGCGCCAGCTCATCGAGGCGATGGTCGAAGACGTGCTGAACCTGACGCCCCACCTGCGCTACTTCCACCTCGGAGGCGACGAGGCCTGGGCCTTCGGTTCAAACCCAGAGACGAAGGCCTACATCGAGAAACACGGAAAGGGCGCCCTCTATCTCAAACACGTCGAGCCCATCCTCGACATGCTCAACGAGCGGGGCATCCGGCCCATTCTCTGGCACGACATGATGAAAGACTGGGACGGCGATTCCCTACGCCAGCTCGCGAAAAAAGCCGACCTCTGCGTCTGGGGCTACAACGGCCACCCCGACACCGTCGGCGACAAACGCCATTTCAGCACGACCTATATCCAGCGCTTCCACGACCACGACGTGCCCATGTGGTGCGCAACCGCCTACAAGGGCGCCGACGGCCCGGACACGGACCTGCCCAACATCGAGAGGCGCGAGGTAAACGCCACGGCCTGGGCCGAAGTCGGCGGCCGCTTCAACATGAAGGCATGCGTAGCAACCGCCTGGAGCCGCTACAACACCGGACGCTGCCAGAACGAACCGATCGACGGCGCCCTCGACGCGCTACTCTACGTCGGCGTCATCATGCACGACGGCGAAGCGCCCGCAGGCGGCGTGGCGGCCTGCGAGCAAGCCTTAGAGAAGATCCGCCATGGTGAATCCACCGAACGCGACACCCTGCAGGCGTGCCGAACTACCCTCGCGAATCTGTCCCGAGTCCGGAGCGAAAGCTGGAACCTGATCCGCGACCTGCGCCAACAACTGGTGACCGAGGCAATGGACCCCCGCCGGCGAGGCACCCGAAACGCCTATACCCGCCTCGACCAACTCGAAAACACGCTACGTGAGGCGGACAGAATCGTAGAGGAGATGCACCGCGTGTTCCAGGGCCTGATAGATCCCATCTGGATCCAACGCTACCTCGGCGAGCGGATCGAGCCCCTGCGTGAAGAAATCGGACCACTGAAAAGCCGCGCCTGGCAACTTTCGCCCCAGGCCTATGAGGGCTATATGAACCCTTCCGCCTGAGGCTGCCGCCAGAGAACGGACCGACGGCTCGCGCCTAGATCCAGTGTGGAACCCGTGCCCCCGCCCGACTTCCCTCCCAAGGAAAAACATGCCGGACAGGAATCCCCCGGGTGCAAATCGTGCCCCTGGACGAGCGGGCCTCCCGCCCCTAGCCGGCCACATAAGTGATGTAGTTTCAATTCTTGAAAGACCGCTGTCAGCCATCGAACCCCCTGGCATCCCCCTTGCTCTTGACAAGCCAGGGCTTCCACGCCCGTTGCCATTGGCATTGCCGGGGGATTCGATATGGCCATCCGCATCAACGAAAACATCTTCAGCCTCTTCGTCAACCGCAACCTCTTGCGGACAAGCAAAAACCTTGACCAATCATTTGATCGTCTCAGCTCCGGACTCAAAATCAACCGCGCCGGCGACGACCCAGCCGGCTTGGCCAATTCAAACGTCCTCCGCTCAAAAATCAACGGATTGCAGCGCAACCTCTCCAACTGCAACGAAGGACTGAACCTCCTCAGCGTGGCCGAATCGTCACTGGGAAACGTCACCGACATCCTCCAGCGCCTGCGCGAACTCGCCGTCCGAGCCGCCAACAGCACAATCTCCGACGAACAGCGCGGACTGATTCAGGAAGAGGTAGACAGCCTCCTCGAAGAAATCCAGCGTATCGGAGAAACCGCCGACTACAACGGAAAAAACCTTCTCGACGGCTCTTTCACCAACCTCCGCCTGCAAGTCGGAACACGAATGAACGAGTCGATCCCCATCTCCATAGAGGATTCCCGAACATCGATTCTCGGCAGCATCGCCCGAGCCACCGGCGCCCTCGCAGTAGACGGAACCGCCATCTCCGGACTCGGCGACATCACCATCAACGGAATCACCGTCCCCGCCTCCATCTACGACGAAACATCCACCGTGAGCGGAGAAACCTCCGCCATCGCCAAAGCCAAAGCAATCAACGAGATCCGGCACCTGACCGGAGTCACCGCCAAAGCCGATCCCACCGTCTATCGCGTATCCGGAACCGCCATCCAGGGAGGCGCCCTCGACGGAGCCACCTCCTCCCTAACGATCAACGGCGTGAATATCGGCCCAATCGACTATCTCCCGGGCGACACAGACCACGCCCTCCGCGAACGAATCAACAGCCTCAGCACCATGACAGGCATAGAGGCCACCATCGGCGCGGGACAAGAACTCATCCTAACCGCCAAGGACGGACGCAACGTCGAAGTAGTCACAACCGGTTCAGTGGCCGGACAACTCGGCCTGCAGTTCGGCGGCGGAGACCTGAACACAGTTCAGCGCGGAACAGTCACCCTGACCAGCCCCGAAACAATTCACGTCGGCGGCTCGCTCACACTCATCGGATTCACCGCCGGACAATCCACCACCCACGTCGACCTCTCATCCGCCATCGAATCACTCAAAATGATGACACTCGAAGACGCCGACGCCGCCCTCGCCACGATTGACGTCGCACAAAACCAAGTCCTCGCACGCCGAGCCGCCCTCGGAGCCCTCGAAAGCAGACTCAACGCAACCATCGACGACATCCAGGTCAACATCGAAAACCTCACCGGAGCCGATTCCCGAATCCGAGACGCCGACTTCGCCGTCGAAACCGCCGCCCTCACCCAGGCCCAGAT
>JABMPG010000064.1 GCA_013203855.1 bacterium | reverse complement strand
ATGGGAGCCTGGCCTCTGCCTATAGCCTTCCATCCCTCCGTGCGGATAATCCACTCGCCCGGCGTGTCGCCGATCCGTTCGGACCGCTGGTCGAGCCGTTCCTGGGGAATGCCCTTGTCCTCCCCGGACAGACTTCTCTGAAAGTAGAGGTACTCGTGAGCATTTCCTTGCTCTCCCCTCGCCAGATAGGGTAGGAGATTCACCCCGTCGAACTCGCCTTCCTGATAGGGAACACCGGCTGCGCTGAGAAAAGTGGGGAGAAGATCAAGGGAGCAAGCGACCCGATCGAACCGTACCCCTCGGTCGAGCCGGCTCGGCCAGGCGATGATATAGGGGACGCGGATGCCGCCCTCGTAGAACGAATGCTTCGCGCTGCGCAGTCCGCCGGAGAGGGCCCCCTTCTCATCAAACTCCCGCCCCCAGGCCCAATCGGCTCCATTGTCGCTGAGGAAGGTAATGAGGGTGTTCTCGTAGAGTCCCTGGTTCTTCAACTCCTTGACGATGCGGCCGATGCCGTCGTCGATGGCACTGACCATCGCCGCGTAGGCCTTCATCTTTCCTTCGAGATCGGGGTAGCGGGAAAGGTACTTATCGGTGGCCTGCAGGGGGGAGTGCGGGGCGTTGTAGTGAAGACAAAGGACAAATGGACGTTGGGAGTTCCGGCATATGAAACCGACCGCCTCGCGGGTGAAGCCATCGGTGAGATATTCTGGCTCGACCACCTCTTCGCAATCGGCGGGGCGGATTTCGCCCTGACCGTCCGTTTGGCGTCGCATTCGGAGAGGTCTGTCATTCCCCGGCAAGTAAGGCGATGATCCATCGAAAAAGCCGTAGAAGTAGTCGTAGCCGACTACCTTATGGTTGTGAACCTTGCCGATGAAGCCCGTTGCATAGTCGGCATTGTGGAGGCGCTCGCCCAGCCAGGCACGGTCGAATCCGCTACGGCGGTTCGGCATGCAGCCGGAGAGAAGGGCATGGCGGGATGGAGCACACCAGGGCGAGGTGACGTAGCCGTTGGTGAAGCGAACGCCGTCATGGGATAGGGCGTCGATATGGGGCGTGCGGAAAACATCGCTGCCATAGGCACCGAGATCCCCATAGCCCAGATCGTCCACCAGTATCTCGATAATGTTCGGCCTTTCCCTGTCTTCGAGCGGCTCTGTCCCGCAGGAAAGCGTCCCCGGTCCGGTGAGAGCGGCGATCACAATGAGAGTGTTCCTCAGCCGAAGAAAGGCTCGGCGTCGGGCCCGGCAGGTATTGCGGATGCGATCCAGGGCCGATGCGAGGAGATCTCGAAGGGTATCTAGGGAGCCCTGACCAGACAGGGCCGACAGGCAACGGCGAAGAATCGCCGGGATTCCGCGATCGGAATCGCGTCCTCTTTCCGGGGCCACTAGTTGCGAACCGGGGTTCGCGATTTTCGTTGCTGTCTGCATCAGTTCCTTCACCCGTCGCCGGCCCAGGCAGACGTTTTGGTCGATAAGTGTGAAAGCATGTCTCTTCATTTCTTTTTTACTATCCGCCGCAGCTTTCGGTGGATCCTTTCCTTTGGAGTTGGGGGGCGAGTCTGACCCGCCCCGCGCTCGAACCTGGATTGATGTCCCTCACTCAAACCACCAGAGTTCCCCTCTGCTGGTCGTTCCATTGGTGGGTTCATACAAGGCCACGAGTACTTCCACCCGTCTTCCAGATTTGACTAACATTGCATACTCCCTTCGCGGATCCCCGACCTTCCTCGGGATTCGGAGTGTCCGCTATCTCCCCTTGCGCCGCGATTCAGCGGGTTCCTGTTCGAGACGTTCCTTGTTCTCCTTCCTTCGGAAAACAGCCAGAAGGAGGGTACCCATGGTCTACGCCGATATTTCCCATTTGAGATCTCGTGTGCGAGAGGAAAGCTATAGAAGTCATGCCAACTGAGACTTGGTTTTCTTTCTCTCTGAGAAGGGAGAGCCCCTTAATGGGACATCGACATTCTGGAGCCGGCCATCCGGATTGCCAGTACCCTGATTTGATTGATGTTCCCAGTTTTGATGAGGGACAGTATCTTGAGTACACTCAGTTCCCTCTGCTTCCTGGCGCAACCCCGAATCAGCAACAGTGATTCTATCTGCCGATAAAGTTCTTCGTTCCGGGACAGCGGCGATTGATCTCGTCGATGATGGCGTTGTCGTCCATGGGGTCCTGTGCTTCTTTGAGCAACTGATGCATTCGATGTTCGAGATCGGCTTGCACTCGGGCGTATCTCGGGTCGCCGATCAGATTGTGGATCTGGTACGGGTCTGCCTGATTATCAAAGAGGAGCCAGGCTCCGGTCTGGAGAAGATGAGCATACGTGTAGCGTTTGGTTCGCACACCCCGCCATGTCTTGATACCGTTACAGACCCAGGGAGTTCCTCCAGGTGTCATTTTCATGATGAGGAGAGCGTCGCGCTGGTCGGATCGTTTGCCACGCGCTGCATCCGTGAGGTCGATACCGTCCAGTTCTTCAGGACAAGGGATGCCGGCGAGGCCCAGGAGTGTTGGCATGATATCGATTGGACCAAGAAGTGCATCGGTCTCGATCCCGGCTGCGATTCGGCGCGGGTATCGGACGAGAAATGGTATCGAGATGGATTCCTCATGGGGCATTTGCTTGGAGCCCATTCGATGTGAACCGAGCATGTCGCCGTGGTCCGAAGAGAAAACGAGAATGGTGTCGTCATGGAGGTCCGCTTCGTCAAGGGCATCCAAAAGCCGTCCCATGCACTCATCGAGAGCGACCGTGTTCGCGTAGTACCCGCGAATCCAGTCTTCCTTGAGACTTTGGTCGTCGTCGATAATGGTGCGACGAGCGGCACGGGCCTTTGATAAGCGCGAGTCTGTCACGGGACCATCGTTGGCAAGGAGACGGTCAACCTGCTCCGTTTCGGTCACATTGGGCCGGAGTCGAATTTCATCAGCGGGGAACCTCTCCATGTCCGCGGCTGGGCCTCGATAGGGATCGTGCGGGGGCCCCCAGGAGATGAACAGGCAGAAGGGTCGCTCGCGGTTCTCGCGGATGTAGTCGATTGCCAACTCGGTCTGGGCGCTGGGTTCGTAACCGGGTAGAGGTATCCGTTCAGGTGTATCGCCGCAGTAGAAAGAGTCGAAATACTTGTGCCCGCAGTTCTGGGAAGCCCAATAGTCGAAGCCCTTCCGACGTTTGGGCGGTACAAACGGGTCCCGTGTCCATTCGAGGTGCCACTTACCGATGTAGGCAGTAGCATATCCGTTTTGCTTGCAGACTTTCGCAATAGTCGGCATGCCATCGTGCATGGCGGTGTCGTTATGGGTGGTTCCGTTGGCGACAGGATAACGCCCCGTGAGGAGCATGGCGCGGAAGGGCGAACATACGGGCCACGTGCTGATGGCATTCTCAAATCGGGCGCCTTCCCACGCGATCCGATCGAAGTGGGGTGTGGGAACCTGCTGGTTTCCGTAGCACCCGAGGACGTGGGAACGCATCTGGTCGGCGAATACGAAAACAATATTGGGTGGGCGGCGCGGGGCGGAACGCGTCGCCAGGCTGGCGCACCCAAGGGTGGTGGCGGCGATGCCCCCGGCTGCGACTGAGGTCAGGTGCAGAAATCGTCGCCGATCCATTCCATGCTTATTGATCTGGTTGTTCGGTTCTCCGGGGGCGGTCATTTGAGTTCCTCCTATCGGCAAGAAGTTCTTCGGGGAGTGCTGTTGCGGCGCTGCCCGGCGTCCATCTACTGGCGAGTCTCTTCGGCAAGTGGAAGCAGGCGCTTCTCTGTCGAGCTCCGGGTCGTTCCTTGTTTGTCCTTCATCTCCCAACGGAAGGTGAAATCCGCGCCGGGATCGGCCACTTCGACCATCTTTTCGAAAGGATACTGATCTACAGGCAGGATTTTCCACTCTCCTTCGCCGATTCGATAGTGCAGGACAGCGGACTGGATCTCGTCGGGCGTGTAGGGGAGGAAGGTGTAGGCATAATAGTTCGCGGGATCGATCTGGAGGACGTAGCCCGTGCCAAAGTCGCCGTTGCCCTGCGGCAGGGCGGCGGTTTCGCCTGTGTCCGTTCCGTTTACGTCCACGAGACTTGATCCGGCGAAACGGGGCGCGTGAACGGCCTCGGAGGGGATCGCGAAGGCGACGAGACCCTTCGCGGGGACGGTCAGGGTCAACCGGCTGTTCCGGACAGGAGCCGTACTGCGTTTCCCCGAAGCATCATAGGTGGTTGCAGAGCCGGCAAAGGAAGTCTTGCCCGTAACGGCTTCGCCCAGAGATACCGTTACCTCGACAGGATGGTCGTCTTCATTCATGAGGGCGGCGGCAAAGAGGCCTTCCTTGCGCGCACCCAGCCAGTCAATCTGGACATTATCCACCTGGATGAGGCCCCGTTTGAGCCAGATCCACATATCGTCCTGGTCAAAGAACTTGCCAGGGGCGAAGCCGTACACCTTGTTGTCGAAGTAGCAGTAGCCGTACTGGCGCACCCAAGGGAATTCGATGCAGCAGTCGGACCAGGCCCAGGCCTGGGTGATAAGGAAGTCCTGGAGTTTGGCAAGATAGACCGGAATGTGGGTATATTCCTTTACGGTCACGTCGGGGCCCTCGTAGGGATAGTCCGGCTTCATGTAGATGGTGGACATGTGATTGATATAATAGCCGGGATAGTTGGCGGACCGTCCGAGGGTTTCGTGACGGGCGACGGTCTCGTAAAAGGGGTCGCCGGTGTACTGGGAGAGGCGCACGAGGTCGGGAGCGTAGCAGTTCATGGTGATATTAGCGCCCTGCCATGCTCTAAAGTGGGGATCAAACGACCCGTGGATCATATTCACATCTCCCTCCACGTTCAGGCCGACTCGAGAGAGCAGCCAGGCGGGGACGGTCTCGTCCTGGATGCGGTCAAAGGCCTCGGTGCGCACCATGGGTACCCCCAGCGGGTCTTTCACGTTATGGTCATCGACCTCGCGGTAGCCGAGAATCATGCGCGTGTCTCCGTTGAATGAATACCCGTACGTCTGTATATCGTGTATGAATTGTTCCTTTTTCAGTTTTTCAGCGCTGAGCAACACGTTGCCGTCCGGCACCTTTGGCTGCACCCAAGTGCCGTGGGCGAGGAGTTTGCGGGTGGATTCCTCGGCCGCGTCTAGATATTTCTTCTCTTTGGTGATCTCGTACATGCTCAACAACGAGGGGATGTTCGGGGCGGTAACCTGGATCTCGAAGGCGGTACCGGAGATGCGCTCTGTGGGCGTGGGTTTGACTTTGGTCTCGATGTAGGCGTCGGCTCCCTTGCGGGCTCGTTCAAGAAGGGCGGGATCTTGTGTCAACTGGTAGCGATAGATATCTTCGAAAAAGTAACCATATCTTGCTGGATTAACGTCCGGCAGCCTTTCTGGATCCTGGTATCTCGGATCCAGTGTCTCGGGAAATCCGTAGGCGCGGAAGGCGGGCGTGCGGCCCTGGCTCATCAGGTAGAACCCGGCGTTGACGCTGGGTGGGTACCCTCCGCCACCTGAGAGCGGTGGTGGCGGATAACTCCACCTGTTCTCCTTGCCGGGCAGTGTCATAAAGCCCTTGCGAGAGACCTGGAAGGCGAGAGTGGGGATCGTCCGTTTCGCGTACCAGTCGAGGTCTTCGGTGAAGAGATAATTCTCCACGAGCGCAAGGGGCGCACTGTGGTTGAAACTGTTGAACCGGAGTTCCACATAGGCGAAGGCCATTGCCCGATCGCTCCAGCCGCTGAACTTCCAGTCGGCCATGACCAGGTCCTGGACGTTGAAAATGGCGTCGGTGAGGGAGCAATAGTAGTTCTTCTTCACGTCGCGGACCGCCAAGATGTCGTCGGTCACATGGCGGAACAGGTCGTTCCATCCGCCGATCTGGAAGAGAGGACGATATGAGAAGGTGAACGTCTGCCCTTTGTTCAGGTGTCCTTCTGGCCGTCCCGGCAGGGGAGAGAAAAGCCAAGGCTGTACGCCACCCTGTGGCCCCCGGATGCCCAAGCCGAATCGGCTGTCCATAGGCGTGGCCCAGTGATACGGATAACTGGCGGGATCGGGCACGATGCCAAAGGTCGCCTGGGCACTGTCACCCACCCTGGAGGCGAGGGGCAGGGTCATGAGACTGCACGCATTCGGTGAGGCGTTTTCTCGGACGAGGACCGGAACGGGGGGGACGTACTTGCCCAGGTAGGGCTTGGGGCACAGAACGTAATCCACCTCGGCAAGGGGTTTCTCCGGGCCGGCGAACATGCCCAGGCTGTAGGAACCCGCCCGGGCCGGCGTGAAGCGACACTGGACCCGGGGCTCCCAAGCATCGGGAGAGAGGCTCCAGGTGGCGACAAGGCGGCCCAGGTCGCACTCCGCAGTCAATTCGATCGTCTGGTCGTCGATGCGGCGCATTTGCGTCGGGACCAGCCAGTTTACGACTCCGGTATCGAAGATGTTCGGCGTCCTGATGGCCGTCGGGGCGTTGTGTCCATCGACGATCGAGTCCCACATATCACTGCTGAGATCGTAATCACCGGCGACAGTGGTGCTCCGAGCGCCAACGACGAGCCAGGCGAAGAGGTCGGACCTTGCCCCGGCCGCGTACCAGCGATCCTGCTCGCAAACAAGGGTCTGTTTCTGGATGATGGTCCGGCCGCCGGAGGGAGTCTCGAAGAAGCCGACCCGGACCCTGTTGTTCTCGATCCTTTCCTCGGCGATAGGCGGGGCGTTGGACGTGGCCCAGGCGGGCGGAATGGGGGCCCTATCGGTGTATCGAGGCTGAAAAACCTCGGCTGTCGCCAGGAGGTCCTCGTAGTTGTCGGATGGGCGCTTGTCAAGATCGGGAGTGAGGAGAATGGCCTCGAACCGGGCGTGCTGAGCCGAACTATCGATGAGTTCGACAGAAACGTCCCCCGCGCTGAGCTGCACCGTGCCTCCGTCTTCCCAGCCGTAGCCCTCGTGAATTCCCTCGTCGCTAAAGCGCTCCTGGTAAGTCTCTCCGATCCGGACGTCGAAGAACCAAAAACCGGGCCGGTTATCCCTGGATCGCATGCACCGGACCCACACACGCCAAGTTCCCACCCGAGGCATGTGAACCACGGCCTGAGCGGGGATGGTTGTGTTCTTTTCGCCGTCTTTGCGACCAGAGAGAACCCTTCTGTCGAAGGCATTTCCAGTATGCAGGGGCAACCAGGTGCCGAAGCGCTGGAACGACGAGTGCACGACCAGAACATCGGCTTTCGCCGGGCCGGCCGAGAGTTCCGCGCTACTGGGAAGGTATTTCAGGACGCTCTCCTGACCAAAGGACGTGGTCACGCAGCACGTTGCCCCCAGCAGGAGCAGAGGCAGAAAGCGTCGTGTTACCTTGTAGAGTCGGCTCGTGTTCTCTTTTCGTTTTGACATGTCTGTCTCTCCTGCAGTTGGCATAGGGGTCTCCTACCTGGGTTCCAGAAAACCTGCTATTTCACCGAAGTTTTGTACTCCTCGCAGCGTTGCCGCAGTTTTGCCAGTGTTGAAGCATGATCCGGGTCACTCGCCAGGTTGTTCATTTCCAGCGGGTCGGCCGCGAGATCGAACAGTTCTTCTTCATCGGTCGCCGTGTAGT
>JABMPG010000568.1 GCA_013203855.1 bacterium | reverse complement strand
CCACCGAGATCACAGAGAACAACACAGAGGGAATGGAAGGACAAAGATGCGCTTTCTCTGTGACCTCTGTGGCTCATACTCCGGTGCATTCTATCGATAGCTTTGCGGCACATACTCGCCGAGTCGTTTCTCCGCGAAGGTCATCTCAAATCGGGTGAACCGCTGAAGGCCGTTCACCAGGGGGATGCTTGGCCAGTCCGTGCCGATCAGAGGGCGGGCGTAGCGGATGAAATCGTCGGTGACGTCGAAGCGGTTTTCGGCGATCCAGGCCTCGGGGAAAAAGCGCTCGGAGTTGGCGACCTTTTCAAGGGGAGCCTTGTCGTAGCGCACGTTGTACACGTCCCCTGGCTCGCGCAGGATCGTTCCCATCCATCCGTTGCCGTCCACGCGGGCGATCTCGGCGCATTTCATCCCTACTTTGTACGACTCGTCCAGGTCGATCGTTGAAGCGTAGATCATGGCATTGCGCTGGTCGGTGCCGGGAATCTGGTAGCGCGCCTTGCCGGGCACGGGCAGTTTCAGCGAGTTGATATAGTTCGTGACCACCTGCGCGACGGCCATCTTCGACGAGCCGAAAGACGTATGGCCGAAGCTGTCTTTGACCTCGCCGATCCCGCCGACATCGAAGCCTTCGCTCACCACGACGATGCACCGGCCGAACTTCTCCAGATAGTCCAGCACGTTCTCTCCAAGCTGCTCCAGCGTCAGTTTCGATTCGGTCAGGTAGATCTGAAGTGGCATTTCGCGATTCGGATCGGCCAGACGTGCGGCCGCCGGGATAAAGCCGATCTTGCGCCCCATCGCCTGGACCACCATCACCGGATCGGCCGGCGAAGAGCCCATGTTTTCCTCGTTGATGTTGCGGATGTATTGAGCGAAATAGCGAGCCGTCGAACCATAGCCCGGCGTGTGGTCGATCAGTTTGAACTCCGAATCGCCGACATCGTTATCGATGGTCTTCGGTCCGCCCACGGCCACCAGGTCCAGGCCCTTTTCGCTCGCCATCACGCTCACCTTGTGGGCCGTGTCCATCGAGTCGTTTCCGCCGACGTAGAAGAAATACCCCACGTCATGGGCCTTGAAAATCTCGATGACCCGGTTGAAATCCTCGGGGTTTTCCTGGCGCAATTTATACCGGCACGTTCCGATGGCTCCGGCCGCGGGCGTCACGCTGAGGAGTTGGATCTCTTCCTCGCGCTGTGCCGACAGGTCGAGAAGTTCCTCCTTGAGGATGCCCTCCACCCCATGCCACCCGGCATAGACCCGGCCAAAAACGTCGGGATAGGCGCGGCAACCGTCGAAAATCCCGCGCACGGTGTTATTGATGACGGCCGACGGGCCGCCGGATTGGGCTACGACAACATTCCTGAGCATGACTGACTCCTTGGAGAAAGTTCGGTTCCTACACACAACCTCAAGGCAATATATCCGATTCGCCCGTACCCGCAAGAAAAATGGGCGTTCCGGGCGCGGCCTCCGGAGAAGTTCCTGGCGGTTGCCCGGCGAGGGCCCGGTCCCCCACACGAAACCGAGCCGCAAAACTGCAAACTTGACTTCCCCTCGCCCTCATGCGAACCTGAACTTGCCGGTTTGCAGTAAGCCAACCGATGGGAGAGAGGCGTCGCCGCGAAGCCCTGAAATACCTCCCGATTCCGAGCAGGAGTTACTTATGCACATCCTTGGAATCTCGGCCTTTTATCATGACAGCGCCGCCTGCATGTTGCGCGACGGCGAGATCATCGCCGCCGCCCAGGAAGAGCGTTTTACGCGGGAAAAACATGACGCCCGCTTTCCCATCCACGCTGTCGATTACTGTCTTCAGGAGGCTGGCCTGCGTCCCGAAGACCTCGACGCGGTCGCCTTCTACGAAAAGCCTCTGCTGCACTTCGACCGTCTGGTCGAGACCTATCTCGCCTACGCGCCGCGCGGCTTCAAATCCTTCCTGATGATGCTTCCCGCCTGGGTCGGGCAGAAGCTGCGCCTGCCCAAGGAGATCGACAAGGGCCTTCACGACCGCTACACCGGCCCCCTCTATTTCCCGGCCCATCACGAGTCCCACGCCGCAAGCGCCTTTTTCCCGTCGCCCTTCGAAGAAGCCGCCATCTGCACCATCGACGGCGTCGGCGAGTGGAGCACGACCACCGTCGGCTAAGGCGAGGGCAACCGGAT
>JABMPG010000567.1 GCA_013203855.1 bacterium | reverse complement strand
TCTCAAGACCGTGCTGGACTGGGCGCCACGCTTGCCCGGTCGGCACGTCGAATCGTGGGATGGCATGGACGCCAGCGGGCTGGTTCATGTTCCCGATCTTTCCGGCTACAACCTCCTCTTCGAGGCGTACACGCTTCCCGACAATGCCATTCTGGTGACAGGTTCGCCTGCCCCGGCGGCTACGACGATCTCCGACCAGAAGGCCGTGAAAAGCCCTGCCAGTGCAGCGGATCTCGAACGGCGGCGGGCCGTCCGGAGCGCTCTCGTCCGACAGGAAAGCCCTGTCGCTCCAGAGGCGCTTCTCACGCTTGAGGGCAGAGCAACGCCCGGCTTTGCCATCGATCTCCTGGAGATTGCTGCCGAGGGCGCCATTCGCCCCGCCTCGGCGGACTCGGTCGGGGTCACAGGCGAGATCGGCATTCGGGTCGCCTTGGACGATGCGACTCGGCAGCTTCTGCAGCAGCAACGTTACGAGATTATCACCTACGTGGACTATCAACTTGTGAGCGAGCAGGAACAGGGCTACTCGCCTTTCACCAGCGTTCTTGACACCACGCGTTTCAGCGAAGGTGAACACGTCATCACCATCAATGTTGCCGGGATGCAGGACCAGTTGGATGCCCGCTCCCTGATCGTTAACATTCGGAAGTAGATCTCAGACAGGTGGTCGAAACCATGATCAGTGCACCCATTTTCCGAGTCTCATTCATCGGCGTATGCCTGATGACTATCCTGTGTGGCGCGCAGGCCGCCGACGTCTGGTTAGACGCAGGCTACAACGCTCCCGGAACGCCCTTTGTCGCCCAACTTCATGTATCCGACGTCAGCGATCTCTATGGCCTGGCCTTCGAAGTCCTTTATGATACCGGCGCGGTGAGCGTGCCAGACGCGGACGCGAATGGGGCGAACGGAGTCTCCGCGAAGATTGTTGAAGGCGATCTTCTCAACCAGAATGGCACGGCCCAGGCCCTCGGCGCCGCCCGCCTGCCACAGGGACAGGCCGGACGGATCGTGGCCGGGTACTCGCGCACGGGCCAGGCGGCCGGAGTGGATGCCCCGGACGATATCTTCGTGGTCGGGCTGACGGTTCAGACTACCGGAGTGACGCCTGGGACTATGTCGCTGGCCGGGGTCTATCTTGAAGACGCCGCGGGCGATCCGATTCCGCTGACCGTCCTTCCGACCGTGGCGAACCGGAACTTGGGAACCGTTGCCGTAGATGTGACGCCCGATGCTGCTTCGTGGACGTTTCTCGACGGCGATGGTGTCGAACACAACGGAACCGGAGATCAGACCGTAACCGACGTTCACACGGGGGAGATTGTTCTCACCTGGGACGAGTTGGATCCGTTCGAAACGCCTACGCCCAACCCCGTGACCCAGACTCTGGTTCGCGATGGCACAGTCACGTTCAGTGGCGATTACGGCGTCGGACCGGGCTTTGGCACGGTCATCGTTACTCCGAATGCCGGACGCGCTCCTTGGGTGTTCTATGACAGTGGAGGGCAGGCTCACAGCGGCACGGGCATAGCCACCGTAACCGATGTGCCCAGCGGTAACATCTTCATGGTCTGGCACTATCTCGATGGCTTCGAGCAACCTGCTCCCTCTCAGGAGCAACAGGTTCTCGCGCCGAACGATACGGTCACATTTACCGCGACCTATACACCCTATTTCGGTTTCGTCAAAGTCAATGTCACGCCCGACACGGCCCGCTGGACCCTGAAAGACAAAACTGGGCAGGAGCAGGGCGGCCAGGGCGATCAATCTGTCGTGATGCATGCCGGCGCCGTGACCATTCATTGGGGACTGGCCGACGATCACGTGCCGCCCTATCTCGTTGAGGAAACCCGGGCCCTGCCCCGTGGCGGACAGATCACCTTCGAGGCGGTCTATGCCGCTTCTTCGACCGCGCAATGGCTGGCCGGTTTTGGATACAATGACGGCTGGCGAGCCGCCCGTCACATCCGGACTTTCGCCGATGTGACGGGCGACGGTATGGCCGATGTGGTTGGCATTGGCGACAATGGCGTCCTGGTGGCCCGGTCAACCGGGAGTTCCTTCGGTGCCGCGTCGGTGTGGACCCTTGGTTTCGGGTCCAAGGCAGGATGGGATAAGGAACGCCACCCGCGAGTCTTGGCCGATGTCAACGGAGATGGCCGGGCCGACGTGGTTGGATTCGGAGACCAGGGCGTGACCGTGGCGCCCTCGATCGGAACCCAGTTTGCCGCTCCCGCCCTGTGGACCAAGGGGTTCGGTTTCGAGGCGGGCTGGCAGGCGGATCGTCATCCGCGCTTCGTGCAAGACGTTAGCGGCGACGGCATGGCCGACATTGTTGGTTTTGGAGACCAGGGGGTGACGGTGGCCGTTTCCTCGGGTTACGATTTTCAGGCTCCCGCCCTTTGGGTCCAGGGGTTCGGCTACAACGATTTCTGGATGATGGACCGACATCCGCGCATGATCGCGGACGTCAACGGGGACGGCAGGGGCGATGTGGCTGGATTCGCGGACAAGGG
>JABMPG010000566.1 GCA_013203855.1 bacterium | reverse complement strand
GTGTCGTATTGGAGAGGTTGCTGCACTATACTGAAGGGCCACCGCCGCGGAGGTTGCGGACTTGAAGCGTTTGGCCTTTCGCAGCCCTGTTCCCCGAATTCAGAGGAGGAATCGACCCATGCTAACGACAAGACTGCTCGTTGCGACAACCCTGGTTGTGGGCTTCGCGACGCTGGCGCTGGGGGCTTCCGAAACCAAGGAGCAACTCACCAAGAAGCTCTGGCCCCGAGAGCGCGTCCTCGGCGCGCTCGATGAAATTGCTCGGATCAAAGCGGCCGGCATGATGAGTGAAAGTCACTACCGGCGTAAGAGAGAGATGCTCCAGGCTCGACTCTCGGGCACGTTCAGCCCCACGATGCTCTCGACCACCAACCCGCCTTTGAACTTCATCCAGAACGCCGGCTTTGAAGAGATCAACAAAAACTCTCAGCCCAACCGATCCCGCTGGTTGTGGTGGGGCGGCTGGAGTTGGGGAGGCGATTACGAGAACCGCTGGGAAGACCGTCCCGAGTACGTCAGGTCCGGCAAGTACTCGGCCCGCATCAAGTGTCTCGGCAAGAAGGGACGCATCGGGATCAGCACCCCAAAGCTGCCCCTCGCTGCGGGAACGACGGAGTATGAATTCAGCATCTGGGCCAAGGGGGAAGGCGAAAACCAGCTTTTCCTCAACTTCGAATCCGGCGCCAGGGGGACTTTTCGCGGACGCATCGGGCCCGAGTGGCAGCAGGTTACCCTCAAGGGGATTCGGGAACCGGACGCCGACGGTTACACGGTCTACATTTATGTGACCGGTGAAGGCACCATCTGGCTGGATGATGCCAAGCTGGTGCCGATCGGCGGCCAACGGGACGACCGAACTCCAGCCGAAAGGAGAGGATCGATATGAAATGCCTCTATCCGCTGATGTTTCTCATTGTACTCTGCCGCGCGGGTTGGTCTGCGGAGGTGGATATCTACGTGACCGACTGCACGGCCAAGCAAATCGTCGGCGAAGAAACGGTGCTGGGGAAACAGAAGACGAACTCGGTTTCGATCTTCGCCTCGCCGGGGGAATACGAGCCGCTGAGCTTCGCCCTGCAACCGAAAGAGCGAATTGCCGACGTGATGATCCAAGGCGGCGCGCTCACTGGGCCCGCCGGCGTCATCCCCGCGGAAAACGTCGTGGTACGATCGGCCGAAGGGGGACACGGCGCCAACCGGATGCTCTTCAACCTCGGGCGCACCTGGAACATGCCGGCCTGGAGCAAGGAATTGTTCTGGGTCACCGTCCGGGTGCCCGAGGACGCCAAGCCGAGCACCTACCGGGGCCGTGTCACCCTAACCAGCGCGGGCAGACCCCTTGCCGAAGTCATGGTGAACCTCGAGGTCCTGCCGATCAAGCTTGAGGAGCCGCCCTTTTGTCTGGGCTGGCATTATGCCTGGCCCGGGAGCATCGAAGTGCTCCGCGCCAACCTCGAGGACATGCGCGAGCACGGTATGACCAACGTCGGCCCTCTGTACGGTTTTCACATGCCCATCAGCGACGACGACACCAGCCAGCTCGGCACGTTCATCGAGGAATACGTCAAAGCGGGATTTACCAAGCCCATCATGTTCGCCGCGCCCATGGGTCTGGCGCTGTCCGGACTGACCGGCTATGGTCCGGTGGACAGCGAACGTTTCCAGCAGAAGTACATCCAGGTGATGCGCAGCCTCCACGCCGAGACCCAACGGCACGACGTCCCCGTCATCTTCAGTATCGGCGACGAGTTCACCAACAAAGGCGTCAAGGGCGTCGAGTACGCGGGGAAGCTCGCCAGGTTCGCCTACGAAGAACTGCCGGAGATTTGCACGACCAGCGACATGAACGGCTACCAGGAAGTGATGGCCATGGCTGCTTACTTGAACTACGCCACCTTCAACAACGGTTGGGACGGCATCGACAACCATAACCAGGGCCGCCGGCTGCTGAACGACAAGTTCATCCAGGGACTCGTCGAGAAGACCGGTACGATTCCTTACTTCGTCAACGCCGGCAAAGGCCGTTTCCCGTTTGGGTTCTTCTTCTGGAAGATGAGCAAGTACGGTGTGGCAGGCAAGGTCGAGTGGTTCTATAATCTGGATGGTACCGGCGGCGGAAGAGGTTCCGTCGTCAATCTCGACGGCACCAGGATCAGCCATACGCTCGACTACGAGTTGAGCCGCGAGGGCGTCGACGATCTGAAGTACCTCTGCCTGCTCGAAAAGCTGATCGCCCGGGCCAAGAAGACCGGCAACGCGCAGCCAGAGGCCGAAGCCGCCGCCGGTTTCCTGAAAAAGCTTGAAGACTCCATCATCCCGAACTGGACCGCCTACAGTAGAGGCGGTATGAAGTGGCCGATCGACGGCATGGAAGAGGTCGACCCTGAAAAAGCCGCCAGGATCGGCTCGCTGAATACACTCAGGCGCGCGGTGGCCGATCACATCGTGGCCCTGCAGCGTGCCATGAAGTAGGCCGTGCCGCGAGCACACTCGTTAACCAAGAACAGATGGAGGATCTCGAAATGCGAAGCGCTTCGAAAAAGGACAGAAACTCGAACGAGAGCAAGCGAAGGCTGACCCGGCGGGATTTCGTCGTGGCGGCGGGCGCGGCTCTTGGGGCACCTCTTGTGGTGCCGAGTTCCG
>JABMPG010000565.1 GCA_013203855.1 bacterium | reverse complement strand
GCCATAGCGAGTGGTATCGGCCTCACCACGGACCCGGTCCCGCAGACCCGCCAATCGCTCGATCAGCTGCCGCCCGCCGATGTGCCGCTCCGCGCCCTGAGGCCCCCGTTCCTCGCCCTGAACCAGATGAAGGTGCTCTTCCAGATTCTGGAGGGCCTGAACCGCGTGCTTCACCGAATCATGCACCGCCTGACGGGAGATATCGTACTCCCGGGCAATCTCGCTGAAAGACAGATCCTGTTCGAAGTGAAGCCGCATGAATTCCCGCTGCCGCTCGGTCAGAAGAGAACCATATACATCCAGCAGCCGACTGGCCTCCACAAGTTTCTCTTCCGGGTTCTGGATCTTGAAGTCGTATATGGACAACTGATTCACCTGCACTTGACACGAAAGTGGGCGGAAACGCCAGCCTTCCGCCGCTCTCCACCGCAGCATGGTATACCAGAGCCCCGAACGCCCCGTCAAGTATTTTTGCTCGGCAGGGAAGTTTTGAGCCTGGGTCTCTCTTCCCTTGATCCTTCACGAATGAGAGGAAAGAAGGTGCGGAAGGACATATCTCCAGTGGGAACAAAGAGCGTCACGATGGCGACAGGATTGAAACAGAAACCGGCCCATACTGTCGTGCCGGGGGGCTGCGCCCGCACGCGGATCTGCTTTTCAGAACGCATCCGGCCCGAGATCGGGTTTTTCGACCTTTTCCGGGATCTCGCTCAGTTCGGCTTCCGGTACGTCGAGCACGCTCTGCTCGAGTTGGTGCCTATAGTCCTCCCGAAGTTTCTGAAATTCGGCGTTGTCTTCCGGGAGGTTGTCGACGAAGCGCGCCGCCTGGAGGGCTTCGTTCCTCCTCAGGAGCAGGTCGGCGAGGACCGCGCTTGCCCAGGGCTCGTCGGGATCGAGTTCCAGCGCCTCGCGGGCGGCTTGGAGAGCCTCGGGGTCCTGATCCATCTCAAGCCGGGTCTGGGCCAGAAGACCAAAATAGAGGCCTTTTTCCTGCGGCCGCATCAGGTTTTCGCGCTTTTTCGCGGCATTCAGCTGCTCCAGGGCCTTTTCGGGTTGGTCGAGTTGCAGAAAACCCCGTGCCAGAAGCAGGTTGCGGTCGGGGCGAGTGGGGATTTCGCCAAAACGGGCCTGGAGGTGTTCGACGGCGCCGGCGTAATTGCCTTTGGCCAGGGCGCGCTCGGCGAAAACGCCCGCGATCTCCCGACGTTTGACGCCATAGGCTATGACGAGAAGAACCAGGCTCAGTGCCACCAGGGCGAGAAAAATCCGCGGCGCCGTGGCGATCGCCATCCAGTCGCGGACCATCTCCCGATAGGGCCGCGAGGGCACGGAAGCCGCTAGGGACGGGGTCGCCGGGCGTATGCCCTCCCCCCATTGGGCGGGACGTTTCCTGCGGCCGGCGGGTTTCGATTTGGCCATGGGGGCTCCTGAGTGCGACAAAAGAATCCTGCGGCGAAAGACAGCCACAAAGCGCCCTCAGTTTCCCGACCCTATAAGGCTCTGTCAACAGATTTTGAGGGCAGTCTCAGACAGATTGCCGACGAAAGCGGCGCGCTTTGTGGAACATTGCCACGATCGAGGCCACGGCGAGGATGCCCCCCAGCAGGTTCCATCCTGCCTCCCAGCGAAAATCCAGAATGACCGGGCCAACCCGCACGAGCACAAAGGAGTAGAGAAACCAGAAGTGGAAACCCAGAACCGCCATGACGGCAAAGGGAAGACAAGCCCAGAGGTATACGCCCGCCCCCCAGGAAATCTGCCGCAGTAGTGGTTTGAGACCGATGATCCAACACCAGATGATGGCGGTCATGCCGAGGGCGCCGAAGTTCGTTCGGAAAATGGGTGAAAGGAGGAGCGTGAAAAACAGGCAAGCGATATACCGGGTTCCCCACCATCGCCAGTTCGGATCTCCCGCCAGTTTCCCGAGCCAGGAAGCCAAAAGGGCGCATCCGACCGAACTTAGGAACAGGGCCAGGTCCACAAGCGGGACCATGGGGTGCTGCTTTGCTGTGTAGGCCAAATCCGTCAGCACTATAGCATTTCTCGAAAATAATTGCGCGATGGGGCGTTTTTTCGCTAGACAAACCATAGGGTTAGTGCCATAATGCGG
>JABMPG010000564.1 GCA_013203855.1 bacterium | reverse complement strand
TCATGCCGCGAAGGAGAGTTCCATGGCCCGCAAACCGACACGCGCAAATCTAAGCGTACTTCATCAACTATGCAACGTGATTCCCGGCTTCCTCGTTTCGAAAAGTGCCCGCCAGTGCGGCGCGGACAAGAAGGCCCGCACCTTCTGCCCCTGGTCGCGTTGCTCCTCGCGCAGTTGACTCACGCGCTGAGCCTGAACATGGCAGCCCACAACGACAACGGCGTGCTTTCCAGGGATCGTGGAGTTTCAGTCGGCGTCTTTGAGGGCCATGACGAGAAGTTCGCTTAGGAGGACGGAAGCGGCGTTGGGAATGGTCTGGGAGACCTCGCCCGCGACGAGTTTACCCTCGAGAACGGTTTTTCGTAGAGAATCACGAACGATCACGCGCTGGCCTTCGAGATCGCGGCGATCGGTCCGGACGATGAGGACGCCGCGCTGGGGTTCCTGAAGGCTGGGGCGAAAGACCAACTGGAAGGCGCCGTCGCGGGTCTGGACTCGCACGACGTCACCGGGAGCGGCGGCCCGTTTGGCGGGGGGAGTGACGTCAATGCCGCGGGCGGTCTCGATACCCTTCCGGAAATCTTCGACCTGAGTCCGGCAGTTCGGGCACTGGTCGACGTGGCGCTGAACCGTCCGTGCCCGGTCGGGAGACAGCAGCCCCTGGAGAAACTCGTAGAGGGCGATCTCGCCGGGATGCCCGGTCTCCGGGTTTTCCGCCGAATCCCGGAGGGACTCCTTGAGAGCGGCGAGAAGGTTCAGCGGCTCTTTCATGAAGACATTCCTTCCCGAGCGGAGGCTCGGGGCGAGACCAGCCAGTTGCCCGGGGAATGGTCGGGCAGGTCCGCGACAGTGTAGCCCCGGCCGATCAGGCGGTGCCGGATCTTTTCCAGTACTTTCTGGACCCGGGCGAAAACAGTGGCGACGGCCAGCCCCAGTTCGTCGGCGATCTCCTGCAAGGTGCGCTCCTGGACGAATCGTTCCCGAACCAAGGCCTGCTCATCGGTGTTCAGGGATTCGACGGCCGACCTCAGCTCCTCGATGAGGCGTTTGCGGGCGAGTTCCTGGACCGGATTGGGATCGGAAGCGGGAATCTCTCCGGTTGCTTGCGGATCTTCCTGCCCGTCGGGGTCGGGTCCGAACGCCAGATCGTCCATCCGGGCGGGCAGTCGGGCGGCCTTCTGCCGGGATTGGGTCATCTCCCCCACGATGCGATAGTGCGCGAAGGTAAGAAAGGTGAATCCCTTGGCCGAATCGAAGCGTCGGGATGCCTCGACCAGTCCGACATAGCCGTCCTGGATGAGGTCGGCCAAGTCGATCCGGCTGCGGAGCTCGCCGCTCATGGCCCGGTACTGCTTGAGCGCCATGGCGACGACATAGCCGTAATAGCGCTCCAGTTTCAGTGGGAGAGCGCTTTCTTCATGGTTATCGGCGACACCGGCCATTCTTTCGATCTCCGGGTGCGGCATTTTGAGAATCGCAGGCTGGCCGTCAACTGTCAGACTTGCGGCCGCAGAGGCAATCTATTCCGCGGGCCGGGTCGGCCGAACGATTGCGATAGCCGGGTTCTGGATGAAGGCGCGGGCGGCATCCTGAATGTCCGACGGCTTGACGGCGCGAATGCGGTCGGGGAAAATCTCGCCCCACTCCCACCCAAGGCCGAGAAGTTCGTAGGCGCTCATGAAATGCGCCAGGGAGCCGTTGGTTTGGCGCCCGACCAGGAACTTGCCGAGGACATACTGCAGGGCGCGGTCGAGTTCCTCAGGAGAGGGCGGCTCGGCCACGATGCCTTGCGCCTCGCGGATCATGCCTTCGCAGGCCTGGTCGACGGTGTCGGGCCCCGTTCCGATGAAGAGGAGGAGATGGCTGGCCAACTGGCGCGGGGCAAGGGACGCGCCGACCTGGTAGGCCAAGTGGTCGCGGTCCCTCAGACGGCTGAAGAGGCGTGAAGACATGCCCTCGCCTAGAACGGCGCATGCCAGCCGCAGAGCGGCGCCCTCGTCCGTGCCGATGAGCGGACCGGGGTATCCGACAATCACGAATCCCTGCTCGAAGTTGCGGGGGATGTCCTGGGTCTCGCCCCGGCCGGCGCCCGGCTCCAGAGAGGGCGCGATTCGGGCGAGGGCGGGCGAGGAGGAAGGCTGGGGAAAGCACTTCTCCAGTTCTCCCAGAAACTCGCTTTCCGGCACGTTCCCTACCGCCACGAGAAGCATGCGGTCGGGCCGGATCGCCTGGGAGTAAAGGTCCAAGAGGCTGTCGCGCTCGAGGGCGGCGAGGGTTTCCTCTTCGCCTTCGGTCGTGATGGCATAGGGGTGGCCGCGATAGAAGAGACGCTGGAAATGCCGGTAGGCAAATGCGAACTTGTGGTCATCCCGCCTGCGGATTTCGGACTGGACCAGGGCGCGTTCCTTCTCAAATTCGGCGGGCTCGAAAACGGAGTGGAAGAGGCAGTCGCTGAGGAGATCGACGGCCTGCCGCCAGTCGGCCTCGACGGTCTGGGTCTCCACGCTGATCCAGTCATGGCCGCATTCGGCGTCGATGGAGCCGCCGATGGACTCCATGGCCTCGGCGATCTGGAAGGCCGAGCGGGTTTCGGTGCCCTGGGTAAGCAGGCGGCTCATCAGGTTCGTGCGTCCCGCCAGTTCGGGCGGATCGTCCCGTCCTCCCCACTCCACCGTCGCGACGATGGACAGGATCTGCTTGTAAGGCGTGGGCCGGATCAGGACCCGGCAGCCGTTGGAAAGGGTGTGTGTGCTGATGTTCATGGATGGCCTCGAAATGCGAACGTTCCTGCGAACTCCAAACTCTAAACTCTCTTGGGCCGGATGATCATGCGGGTGGTGTCTCTGGTGGCCAGCCATTTGCGGGCTAGGTCCTGGACTTGCTCGGCCGTGACCCGGCTGACACCTTCGATGTAGTTCTTCTCGAACTCGATATCGCCGGTAATGGTGTAGAAATAGCCGATGGAGGAAGATTGCCCTTGGGTAGTTTCGAGAGAGAAGGCGTGGGAGTTGGCGAGGAGTTTGCGCGCCCGGTGCAGGGCCTCGGGCGGGGGCGGAGACTGGATGACCCGGTCGAACTGCTCGTAAACCGCCTGCTCGAGTTCGGCCCGCTTCGATTCGTCACAGGAGAAATAGACGTAGAAGAGATCGGGATAGCGGGAGCTGCTGTAGCCCATATGGATCGAGTTGGCCAGGCGGCGCTTCTCCTTCACTTCCTGGTAGAGGAGTGAGGCATGGCCACCCCCGAGGACGAACTGGAGGACATCAAGCCCATAGGCTTCGTCATGGTCGGTCAGGGGGGGAGCGGGGAGGGCGATCGCCCCGTACGTTTCGTTGACTTCCTTCTCGATGACATGCTCGCCGGAAACAGCGTACGCGGTGGTTGGGACGGAGGGGACCAGGGGACGGTAGGGGCGCTCGAAGCCATCGAAGGCCTTGCGGGCCGCCTCAAGGGCGGGGCCGGGCTCGATGTCTCCGACAATCATGAGAGCCATGCGCTCCGGGCAGTAATGGCGCTGATAGTAGTCGAGCATTTCCGCGCGGCCAGTGGCCTGAAGGGTTTCAGGCACGCCGAGGACGGGCAGGCGATAGGGTCCGGTGAGAAAGGCGCGCTCGTAGAGTTCCTCGAAGAGGAGTCCCTGTGGGTTGTCCTGCTTGATGGAGTATTCCTCAATGATGACCTGGCGTTCGCTGTTCAGCTCATTTTTGTCTATCGCGGCGTTCTGCACGATCTCGGAGATGACGTGAAGAGCTGTGGGGAAATTTGGGGTGGCGACGGTGACGTGGTAATGGGTGAAATCGTGAGACGTGCCGGCGTTGATGAGGCCCCCGACGCCTTCGATGAGGCGGTCGATTTCGCCCACTCCGTAGCGTTCGGTGCCCTTGAAAAGCATGTGCTCGAGAAAGTGGGATACGCCGCTGATCCGGGGCGGCTCATCGGCCGATCCGACGGCGACCCAGGTGTCGACGGTGACAACGCCGGAGCCGGGCCGGGGGGCCAGGATGACGGTGAGTCCACCGGGAAGATTCTCGGTAAGGATTTCGTTCCGGGGCATATCGGGGATGAGGGTCATGGGTCTATCCTGTCGGCAAGGCCACTTTGTGACAAAGACACCCCCAAACGAATTTGGGGGTGGCAGGGGGGTGTTTCGGTTACCGAAAAGGACGGGGTGATTTCCCGAGGAATCACTGCTGATCTTCCGCGGGAACTTCTTCCGTCTCAGGTTCGGGGGCCGCCAAAGGGGCGGGATTGGGCGCGGGAATCTCGGTCGGAGTTTCCACGGTTTCCTCGGGCGGCATGGTCTCCATGCCTTCGGGTGCCGGGGTGGCCTCAGGCATCATTCCAGGCAGGACCGGCGCGGCTTCTTCAGGCGCGGGCTGCTCAACCGCGAGGGTGCCGCCCACTTCCTCGACGAGGGTGCGGTGGGAAATCTTCGGGGCGGTAAAGACAAGGAAGATCGTAAAAATGAGGAAGACGACGGCGGCAACGGTGGTCCATCGGTTCAGGGTCTTCTCGGCGCCTGTGGCCCCGAGGTGATCGCCGAGAGTGCTGCCAGCGCCGACCAGGCCGGACAGACCGCCTCCCTTTCCAGATTGCACCAGCACTACCAGCACCAGAACGGCGCTGGAAAGAAGCCAGAGGAAAAAAACGAGCCAGAAGATAAACGGGAGCATGTTCAGTGTCTCTTGGGTGGCAAAATATCAGACCGCCGCCAGGACGGCAAAGCATTCAGACCGGCCATTATACGCGCCGAGACCGGCAAGTCAAATGGAATAAACCAAGTTCAAAAAACCCAAAGTGCGAAGTCCAGTGTTCTGATCTCGCGGTTACAGTTTGACGTCTGGAGTTTGAGGACGGGGCGAATCGCAATCTCCCGCCTGCTCATTTTGAGATGCGCGGGCGGGGGCGGCTGTGCCACAATGGGGGCGCGGGAGCCGGGCTGGCTGGTCGAGGGCGGATTCACGGGCCTTTCCCGCTGCAACAGTCCCATTGAAACTACTGCGCCATGAAAGTTTACTCTCTCTTCGCCGACCGAACCGCCTGTGAAGTCGTGCTTGAACTGTGCGCGCCGGACCCGGGCGGCGATCCGGTGCGGGCCACGGTGGTCGGCGCCGAGGATTCCGCCATCCGCACTTCCGCCGAACGCGCGGTCAAGACCGGCTATTTTCTTCTCACCAAACGAGGGTTCGACCCGTCCAAACTGCGCTTCTTCGCCAGTTTCGATCTGAACCTGCCCGCTGGAACCCCCTTCAGCGGCGACAGTGCGGGCGTGGCTTTTCTGGTCAAGTTTCTCAGCGCGGTCCTCGAGCAAGCGAGCGGGCGACGCTACGATAACCTCTCCGTCGCGGCCACGGGCGTCATCCCGGAGGCCTCCGCCGACTCCCGCGTCGCCGAAGTTGACGGCATTCTCGAAAAACTCCGGGCGGTCGAGACCGGCCAGTCTGCCGACTCACCCGTCCTGATCCCCCGACGCAACTTCGAGCATCTTCAGGAAACGGGCGAACTAGTCGATCTCGAGCCCTCCACCATCTCACGCATCCGCAGCGTGGCGAGCGTGTCCGATGTGATCGACTGGCTCGACGAAGTGATGCCCCTCGAACAGCATCTACCCGCGACGACGAAGATCGGGTACATCGCCCCTCCAGAGGAGTCAAAGCCCCAAGTGGTCGGCCCGAAGGCGGGTGCGGCCCCCCGTATTTCCCGCCCGGCCGGCGCGCCTCTCTGGCTCAAGCGACTGGCCCTGTATTCGGGGGCGTTCCTGGTGGGACCCGTGGTTCTGCTGCTGGCGGTTTTGACCAGTGGGCAGGAGAGAGCCATTCCCGGAACTGTCTCCGATACCCCACCCGCCGTCATCGAAGCGCCGGAATTGACAAGCGGATCTTTCTGCTATGGCCCTCTTGAAGAGACCGCCGACGGCCGGGAGGCCAAACAGGAGGACTTGGTGAGCATGGCCGATCCGCCCCCGACCCTCGATCTGAAATCCGGAGACCGGGTATGGTTTGAGGCGCTGGTCTTCTCCGGTGATGTTCGCCTTTGCGTGCTG
>JABMPG010000563.1 GCA_013203855.1 bacterium | reverse complement strand
CTCCAGGACTCCGCCGCCCAGACCGATGATTCCGAAGACCCAACCGAAGACTGATCCTCCCGGGAGTGAAAACGGGGATTGAAACGCGCGCTCACCTTCATCGTCCTGGCTACCATTCTCGGGCTGGTCGCCCAGTGAGCCTGGAAACGTCCAACCTGCCAGGTGGTCAACTCCATCCCGGCCGGGCACAAGATCAGACCGAACGAGTCGGGGATGAACTTGAGAGATACATCCCCAGCGTCTTCAAGGAGTGGGGACGCAAGCCCTGGCAGTGATATCATGGGAAAATCGACGAAAAAACCCCGACATCGCCATTCGCCGCAGCACCCCGAGGGCCGGCCCGGCCTGCCGTCCGCAGTGTGGAAATGGGTGTGCGAGAGTCCGGATCTTATCGCCCTCGTAGCGGCCGTCCTTCACCTGCTTGTCTTTCTCGGCATGATGGCCAGCCTTATCAACATGGGAGCCGCCCAATCCGGGACGTTCGGCGCGAAACGCCCGCCCCTCGCGCCGCCTCCGGACGCGCCGGCGCAGTTTATCCCGCCTGGCGCCCTCGTGACCTATGCCATTCTCACGTTGGTCTTCCTGGCATTCCTCCTTCTCGCCAGAAAAGGCCTCCCCGGCCGCACCATCCGCATCTCGCTTCTTCTGACAGTTCCGGGGGCGTTGTTTCTCGTCTATGCTTCGTTCAAAGTGTTTCTTTAGTCACTCAACCCGGTATAGTCGGGTCGCGAAGTTCTGTCTCTGGTAGCGCAGACCCCAGGCCAGGGGGTTCTGGTGCGACCAGGGCTCCTGCATGATGTCGGGGAGCAGAGGGACAAGGGAGGATTCGAAGTAGCCGCTCTTCAGGGGCTGAATCCTGTATCGCTTCTGAAGCAGTTGGAGGAGAAATCCCTGGCGCGCGGCCCCGCCGTAAGCCGTGTGGAGGGCCAGGATCGAGCCGGGCTCCATCCGGGCGACTCCGATGCGATCCGGCTCGCCGGAGCCCCACAGGCGCAGAAGGTCCTCTTGGGACTGCCCCGCCGCGACCTGCTCCAGGGACTCGAGGTCTGGAATCAGCTCGGCGGGATGGCGCGAGGCGAACTCCAGTTTGATTCCGTTCATGTGCGGCTTGTAGGATTCGTTCGTGTACAGTTTCGCCGTTTCGGGAAGGTCGGGCAGTGACCGGATGAATTTCCCCGCCGCGTAAATATCGCCAAATGCTTCGCGCTGAAGGAACAGACTGGAGAGCCCGAAGCCCATCGACCAGAGGAGGCCGAGAAGAATCGCGAGAGATCCCAGTGTTTTGGCCAAGGGCTTGCCGCCGGTTGCTTTTCCTGCACAGTAGATTTCAAGACGCGCCATTCCCACGCCGGCGCAGGTGGCGGCCAGGGGGATTATCGGCAGCAGGTATCGCGTCTGAAAACTCTGGAAGACTCCCTGCGCCGCGATGACCACGAGCAGGATGTAGAGCAGCAGCCAGCGCACGGGGAGTCGGCCTTCGGGGGTCTGCGATCCCGCGAAAACGCCGCCGAGAAAGAAGAGGAAGACCGGCAATGTGAGGGCATAGGGCAGAACATAGAGGAACATCTCCGAGACGTTCCAGTAGTTCAGGAGTGTCTCGGCCCAGGCCGCGCCTTGGCACTCGTCGATCTGTTCGAAATGACCGAATCGTTGGAACAGCCACCATGCCGGAAGGGCCAGCCATAACGTCTGAGCCGCCAGGATCCATCCGCGCCCCCGCGCCTTTCGGCTCCACAAGACGACCACCCCGCCCCATACAAGCGGCGCGAGCAGGATTCCCTGATAACGCGTCAAGACCGCGAGCACGGCCCAGAGCGTCGCCATTCCGAGCTGGCGACGCCGAATCATGTCCTCAGTGGAACGAGCGGCAAAGGTGAGCCACGCCACGCAGGCCAGATGGAAGAACAGGAGAAATGCCATATCGGTCATGACCCGTAGCGACCACCGCATGGACAAGGGCGATACCGTGTAGACGGCCAGGGCGAACAGCGCCGCACGTCTTCCCGACCAGCGCCGGGCGAGGGTCCATATGGGGAAAACCAGCAGCGCTGAGGCCACGATTGAGACGAGCCGGCCCGCCAGAATCGGGTCCAGGTGGGCGGCCCTCAGAATCCACACCAGCGCGGTATAGAGGGGCGGCCAGTATGAATCGACCCGCTCGAACTGGGTGATCTGGAGAATCCCGTCAGTGTAGACGCCGGTATTCAGGCCGATCAGGGGGAGTTTAAGAAGCAGATGAAAGAGGAAAAACAGGAGCGGGGGCCGGAGATCGAGACGATCTCGCTCTGCTGCGGGACTGGAAGTGGGGTTGGAAGATGTCTCCATAGGGGTCCCAAGCCACGAATTGGTCCCCTTATAAAACATCGCTCGCAAAAGTGCAACGTCCCCGGAGGGGGGGCGCTACGGCGTGGGTTTTCCAGAAATCGTTCGGGTTGTGCGGGGGGGAGTTGGGAGTCCGGGATCTTGGCTGGGGACGGCTGTGCAGCAAACAGGTTTTCCATGGCAGATGGGCAAATGGATGGATGGGAAAACTCAGGGGTTCATTCTGGGGAGACGGGAAGCATGGCTTCAGCAGTCCAAAGGTTTGTAGATACGCAGAGGATTTTTCATTGGAAAATCCTCTCTGGCGGGGGCAGACTGGTTGCTGTCGTGGAGGGAGGGCTTTGGGGGCGGGTCTTCCCTATCTCATCCGTCCAATTCGATCGAATTTGAGTTTTTTATGCCTGATTTGAAAGCCCAATGCCGTATCTGGAATCCGGAACATGAGTCGATGGATCGTGGGCACCTTGAGAGCCTCCAGGTGGAGCGCCTGCGTCACATGGTCCGTCATCTCGGGGATAATGTGGGGTTCTACAAGGATCGGCTCGGCCTGGCCGGGGTGAAGCCCGAGGATATCCGGTCGCTTGAGGATGTTCGCCGTATTCCGTTTACGACCAAGCAGGATCTGCGGGACCACTATCCGTACGGGATGCTTGCCGTGCCACTTTCGCAGGCGGCCCGGCTGCATTGTTCGACTGGCACGACGGGAAGGCCAACGGTGGTAGCGTATACGCGCCGGGATCTGGAGACGTGGGCGGAGCTTGTGGCGCGGCTGGCGGTGGGCGCTGGCGTGCGCTCCGATGATATCGTTCACATCGCTTTCGGCTATGGGCTGTTTACCGGCGGCTTCGGCCTTCACTATGGGATGGAGCGCTTGGGCGCCTGCGTGATTCCGGTCTCGGGAGGCAATACGCAGCGGCAGGTCCAGCTTTTGCGCGACCTGCGCCCGACGGTCCTGGTCTGCACGCCGAGTTACAGCCTCCATTTGGCCGAAGTTCTGGCCGAGGCCGGCCTCGGCCCCGCTGACATCGCCCTGCGCGTCGGTCTCTTTGGCGGTGAGCCTTGGACGGAGAGCATGCGTCGGGAGATCGAGACGCGCCTGGGGATCAGCGCGACGGACAACTATGGCCTGTCCGAGATCATCGGGCCGGGCGTCTCGGGCGAATGCGAGGTGAAGCAGGGGATGCATCTGCAGGAGGACCACTTTTTAGTTGAGCACATCAATCCTGAGACCGAGGAGC
This sequence comes from bacterium, assembly GCA_013203855.1. Taxonomy (GTDB): domain Bacteria; phylum Sumerlaeota; class Sumerlaeia; order UBA8349; family UBA8349; genus JABMPG01. Next base: position 6,570 of record JABMPG010000563.1, on the reverse strand, counting down.
CGGCGGCGGCCGGCGAGATCGGGGAGTTGGTCATTACGCCACTGACCCGGGAGGCTTTTTCGGTGCTGCGCTACCGCACGCGCGACCTTTGCCGCCTGATCGAGGAGCCTTGTGCCTGCGGCCGGACTACGCGGCGCATGACCAAGGTCATCGGCCGGACGGATGACATGCTGATCGTGCGTGGGGTGAATCTTTTTCCCTCGCAGGTCGAGCAGGTGCTTCTGGACATGGGAGGCACTGAGCCCCATTATCTGCTGATCATTCGTAGACGGGGGAACCTGGATGAGTTGGAGATCCAGGTCGAGGTTTCGCCGGAGTTGTTCTCTGACGAAATGAAGGAATTGCGGCATATGGAGCGCGAACTGGAAAGCCGGCTTCGCACGACCCTTGGGGTGTCCTTCAAGTTGACGCTGGTGGAGCATCGGACGCTCGAGCGCGGCTCCGGGAAGGCCAAGCGGGTGCTGGATTTGAGAGGCTACGAGGCTACGGCCGGGAGTGGACAATCGTGAAACAAAACGGGATTTTCCCATCGAGCCGGGCTCTCCGGCCCCCTCTTTCTTTTCTGGCGATGTTGGTCCTTCTGTTCGCCGTTTCCTGCGCCCGGACGCGGGAAATGCGCTCGCCTTTGGAACTGGGCCTGAGTTTGAATCAGGAAGTCTATCGTCCCGGTGAGATGGTGCGGTGCACGGTGGAGTTGGTGAACGTCTCGGACCGGGATCAGGCCGTCTTCGTGCCATTCCTCGCGGCTCCTTCCGCCGTGTCCAACCTTCGGTTCCAGTTCGGTGAAAAGAACGGCGGAGCGGTGGTCAAGCGGGATCCGGTTTTCCCGAAACGGGGGATCAAGGCAGAGAAGACTGTTCTCGGGCCGGGTGAGAAAGTGAGCCGGCGGTTCGGCTTCGTCCATCTCACTCAGCGGCCGGGCGATTTTCTGCTTCAGGCCTACTTTTCTCCTCTCCTGCTGGAGCCGACGACGGTTCCGGGGCCGGTGATCTCGCCGGTGGCGATCTTTCGCGTGGAAGGTGAGACTCTCTGGGAGCGGGATCGGGATGGGGTTCTTGTGGAGGAGGAAGCCGTTCGTCTGGCGCGGGAAGCCTTCCGGCATCCGGCATCCTCGGGGCAGGCCACACTGGTGGAAAACGAACTGGGTCTTCTTGAATGGTGGGTCACTCTCCAGCCTGAAAGTGAAGATTCGGCCGGGACGGTCTCGCCGGTGAAATTCCGGGTTGATCCGTATGGCGCGTTTGTTCGGTGATGGTCGCCTCTCGCTCCCTTAACCTCGTGCTCATCTGTTTCTAGCTTTGGCCTAACGTGTTTGACGTACCATCTCTCGTGGTCCTGCTAGCGGACCGGATGGGGCTGCGTCGCAGAAGATCTGTTTATCCAGAGAACCATTCTGCCCTATCGCACCGCTAACGCTATCCGCTTTACTGAATGAATAGCATGGTGTTAAAATCCAGTAAACCTTTGAAAGGGAAACGCCCACACATGCGCCCCATCATCTTCATCGTCGCCGTTGTCATGATGACATGCCTCGGATCGGCATCCTTGGCCGCCAGTTCCGATCCCGCCGCTCCGGAGAACCAGGCCAATCACGTGGTCAAGGTGCTGCGAACCTCGAACAAAGCTCAGATCAACCGTTACGTCCCGAAGGTGTATGAATTCACGAACGTCAACCCCGGGCGGTTCGCCGTGCGCAAGTTCGGCGATTTTATCGGGGCGGAGGAAGGCGTGATCGACACCTATATGGCGCCGGACGGCAAGAGCGGCCTTGTCCTGGTGGTCGTGCCGGAGTATCAGCTGCCCCTTATCGATCAGGTCATGGCCGAGACGGATCGCGCGGATCTTTCATCTTCGAGCGGGAGCAAGTTTGCGTACGTGCCGGTCAAGAACCGCAGCGTTTTCGATCCGGATTTCGTTGCCAATCTGTTTCTGTATGGGGGAAGCGACAACGAGATTCTGTCGGATGACGAGACGAATTCTCTTTTGATTCACGGCGCGCCGGGAGGGATCAAGGCGATTCTCTCCGGTCTGGAACTGTACGATATCCCCACTCCGCAGGTGAGTTTATCGGCCCGGCTCTATGAGGTGGACGTGAAGAACGACGGCGCGCTGGGCCTCGATTTTCATGCTTGGAAAAACGGTCCGGGGCAGGCTCTCTTTTCCGGGGGCTCCTACTATGAGTTCGCGCGCATCGACAATGGTTCGCCAACGCAGTTCGACTCGGGGGCGGGTACGCCGGGTCTGCCCCAGCAGAGCATGAACTCTCACGGTTATCACACGGCCATCTACGCGGATGTGCCTTCGGCGTTCTTCGATTATCTCGCGATCCAGGGGAAGGCGGAGGTCCTTACCGACTCAAGCGTGACGGTTTTGAACAATCAGCACGCGTCTTTCTCATCCACTGAGGAGATTCCCTACTTCTACTCCGATCCGGGGGCGGTCACGGCCGACATTCTGCCTGAGGCGCCGGGGCAGGATCTGCTGGGCGCACCGGTGAACGCGCGGCGGGTGCGAAATGCCATCGCCGAGGTCGGGATCGAGATGGAGGTCGTGCCGACGATCGCGCTGGAGGATATTTCGATTGAGATCTATACGCGTGTTTCGGACCTGATGGGGTTTGACGGGACGGGAGTTCCGCAAGTCAATCTTCGGGAGACGGAGACGACCATCCGGGCGCGTGACGGCGAGGAGATCGTCTTGGGCGGACTGAACCGGGAACGCACGGTGAAGAGTTCGAACAAGGTTCCGATCCTGGGCTCGATTCCGGTGCTGGGGTACTTGTTCGGCCGCGAGTCGACCTCTCGACATGTTACGACCGTCGTCCAGGTGGTCTCGCCCCATATCATCCGGGACGACGGCCTGACCGTTGCGCAGCGCGAGACCATCAGCCGTGTCCAGCCTTGACTCTGTCGAATCACGCATAGGAGATAATGAAATGAGAAAGACGATCCATCGCTTGACCCTTCTGATCGCGGCTATCAGCTGTCTGATCACGCTTCCGGCGGGCGCGAGCTACTTCGACTTCTCCGAGGGTATCCAGCGCGGGGGGAATCCCAGCCCGCGGGCCGGGTTTTCCGACGGGGAAAGCAACAGCCGCATCAACGACTATATCAACCAGGACGAGCAGATCAATCTGGATACCGAAAGCGGAACGATGCGGGTCCTTCGTACCGACCAGAAGGCCCTCGTCAATGAGTTCGTTCCGGTTCTTATCCCGGTGCGAAACGCGAACCCTCGGGAGCTTCGGCCAATTATTCGGGCGATCTGCCGGATGGAGGGGGGCAATGCGCAGGTGATCCGGGACAAGGTCAAGAAAGAGTATTTTCTTCAGGTCACTTGCCCAAGTTTTCAACTGCCGTATCTGAGGGATGCGGTCGCGGCTCTCGATCGGGAGTGGGTGACCTCGGCGCAGGACGGCACCGAGATTGTCATCTTTCAGCCGAAATTCCGGGACGTGCGGCGAACCGACTTTCTGGCCGGTGACTATGCGGGAGGAGCGCCGGCCTCCACTACTTTCGATCCTTTGAACAACTCGGCGACGCACTACAACGACAGCGCACAGATCGCAAACTACATGGCCGTGACGACCGCCGCCGATATTCCGGTGAGCGAGATTCTGGTGGAGGCCAAGTTTTACGAGATCGTCGACCAGGACGACATGCGTCTGGGCCTGGATTATCTCGCCTGGAAGAACGGCCCGGGGCGAAACCTGTTCGAGTTCATCTTTGCCGCCGAGAAGTCCGTGCAGTGGTTTAAGGGCGCCAGCAGCATCTTTGCTCCTTTCACGCCGGGCGAAGCGGCCGATGCCTCCGGCCAGACAGTGAAGTCTGAGATCAGCGGGACTCAGCGCTATGCCGCCTATAGTGCGTGGTTCACCGCTGCCTATCTTGATTTCCTGCAGAGTCGCGGGAAGGCGAAGGTTCTGGTCTCTCCTAACTTGCAGACCCGCAGCGGGACTCCGGCTTTCTGGGCTTCGTCCTCGCCGGTGACTTCTATCGTGTCTTCGGGCGATCTGGAGAAGAAGCCCTATAGTCGGGCGCGAAAGCGCGTAGAGAGGGGTGAAGGCGACGACACAGGCAATGCGGGGGATCTTGGCGCTTGGGACCGTTTTCTAAACTACGATCATTCGGGCCAGGTCGGGGTCTTTCTTGATATTTTGCCCGCAGTGGGCCTGGAGAGCACTGAAATGGCAGTTCGGGTCAGCGTCTCAAGCGTGACGGGAAGCACGCCCCAGGGCCTGCCGATGGTTGCCCAGCGTTCCATCGAGACTCTCGTGCGGACACGGGACGGGGAAACGATTGCGCTGGCGGGTCTCAAGCGCCGCCAGCAGGCGAAGCAGTACGCGGGCATGCCGTTTCTCTCGGCCATCCCGGGCGTGAAGTACCTGGTCGGACAGGATGTGAAATCGAAACGGACCAGCGATCTAGTCGTGACGCTAACGACGCATGTCAGCGTTCAGTCGCCGAGCAAGATCGCCATGCCGCTTTCTCTGGACAAGGCGAGAGAGAAAGTGGGCGTCGAAGGTCTCAAGGATGTCGAGGTTCCCTCCAATCCTTTCGGGTTCGACCAGTGGCTGCTGGGCGGGCTTTCGGAGTAGGATCGGCTCTATCGAATCAGAACCGCTGTCATGGGTGCCGTGGGTTGAATCGCAATGACGCGATTCAACCCACGGCTTCGTTATCGGATCGCTGCACGGTTCAGGCACGGTTTCGGGTGCGCCCCGCTTGTTCCTCGGGAGAGTTTTTCCGGTTGTCAAGAAGGTCTCGCCCGTCCATCATTCTGGTGTGCGGCCTTTCTCTGTTCGAGAGCCGTCCAACCCTTTCTTGAGGAGGCTTCCGATGTCCTATTCTCCCCACCGCGTTTCTTGCGTTTTCATCCTCTGCGCCGTGCTGTTTCTGATGGTTCGGACCGGGTCGGGTGAGGTGTCCGATGCGGAGTATTCTTTCACTCGACCTGTGGATGCGCTTCGGACGGAGATCCAGTCCGGAAAGGACGTCGCGCGAGTGAATGCGGTTCTCGACAGGGCCCGAAGTCTGGTTGACGAGCCGCTGGTAGTTCGGGAGGTTGAGTTCCCGCCAGAGAAATATGTGGGCGAGCCGAAGCATCTGGTGGAGGCGGGAAAGGCGGACGTGGCGTTGCGTTTCCTGCAGGCGGTTTACGATGTGGGCGCTTCCCGGCAACTCGCCGAGCAATTGCCTCTTCTGGCCGCGGCCTACCGCCTCACTGGTGAGAAGCCGCTTCTGGACCGGATCGTCGCGCAGTTGGAGGAGGTTTTGACATGGGATCCACTGCAGCGATGGGGCTGGGGCGGGGATAACAAGGGCGTCTGGCTCGCCACGGGGGCTTCGATCCAGGGCCTGGCGCTTACGCTTCATCTTCTTCCCGAAGGTGCGCTCCCCGTGGAAATCCTGAGTCGGGTGCAGGCGCTCCTCGAACGGGAGATCGGGTATGTGGTCGACGACTGGGAGAACAAACGGCCCTGGTATGTGAAGTCTCACGCGGTGAACATGAACCAGTGGGTCGTTCCCGCCAGCGGTCTGGTGATCGCCTGCACGGCGCTCGGCCGTGAGAACCATGCGGAGGCGTATGAATACGGCATCGCGCGGCTTGAGGAAACTCTGGCGGCGCTGGGGGAAGAGGGAGCCTACTGCGAGGGTTTCACCTATGCCGGATCGTGGACGGTTCCTTCTCTGCTCCTGACTGGCCGATTCATGGCCATGAATGGGGACAAGCGGCTGCTGGACCATCCGTTTCTGAAAGGGTTCCCGGTCTGGTATGCTCATCATTTTCAGCCCGGACGCATGCTCATCAACTGCTTTGACTGTTGGACGGCCTCCCGAAACATGTATGACGACGAGATCTATCTCGCGCCTATCATCACCCAGGTCGCCGCGCTCTGCGATCATCCCTATCTGAACTGGGTGATCCAGGAGCAATTGGATGGCCCGGCGAAAGGCTTCTATGCTTTGCTCCTTCTCGCCGGCGATCCCAACCGGGTGCAAGAGCCGCCTCTATACGGGGCCTATGAACATGCGCGGCGGGTGAACTGGCGCAGCAGTTGGGCGGACGACGCATCGGGCGTCTGGGTGCGAGGGGGCCATTCTCAGGACAAGCACGACCACCATGATCGGGGCCACGTGAACTTCACCGTCGCGGGCCAGCCCGTTCTGATCGAATCGGGGACCCCTTCCTATCGTCAGGAAGGAATTAAGCAGATGCAGAGCCTGGTGGGGCATAACGTCCTGCAGGTGGGCGGAGAAACCAGTTCTCCCAAAGTTCATGCCAATATCGACGTGCGGTGCCTGGACGAAACGGGCGGAGAAGTGATCGTTCACGCGGCGGGCAACTATGAAAAAGCGAAGACGTGGGACCGGGATGTGGCCTGGGACGCGCAGGAGCTGACGGTGAAAGACCGGGTGGCGGTCCGCTGACTGATCTTGAAGGTAACCTTTACGCTGGGAGGTTTTACTTCAACGGCAACACCGGCGATATCCGGGATGATTTCCGCCTCCAGCGTGACGGGTTTTTCCTTCTCTTGGCCGCTGAGGTCCACCTGGCGGGTCCTCAGAT
>JABMPG010000562.1 GCA_013203855.1 bacterium | reverse complement strand
GTGCCTTCCTGGTCGACGGCGAGGACTCCTTCTTTCATGCTGGAGAAAACGGCTTCGAGTTCGTTCTGCTGGTCGATGATCTTCTGGAAGCGTTCGTCGAGCTGGCGTGCCATTTGGTTCATGGCTTGGGTGAGGGACTGGATTTCGACGGATCCTTCGCTATGGAGCTTCTGTGAGAAGTCGCCCTGGGCAAACCGGCGGGCGCCGTGGCGGAGCTCTTCGAGGGGGCGGCTGATGCGGCGGGAGATTCCGGCGCTGACGATGGCGGCGGCGAGGATAGCGATGATGACGGCAAGGATCATGTTGACTTGAACGGATCGCATGGCGTCGGAGATGGCGGTGAGGGGGACGGCGGCGCGCAGAACTCCGGCAAGGGCACTGTCGGGGCCTTCGAGGGGGATTGCGACATATGACATGTCGGCCTGGACGGTGTTGCTGAATCGGGTGGAATCCCCGACACGGCCCGCGAGGGCTCTCTGGATCTCGGGTCGGCTGGCGTGGTTATCCATTCGGGTCGGGTCTTCATGTGAGTCGGCGACAACCCGGCCCAGGGGGAGGATGACGGTGAATCGGGCGGAGGCGAGCTGGCCGGCTTGGGAGATGAGGTCCTGGAGTTCGGTGAGGTCTCCCTGCATGAGTTCAGGGGTGATTTGCTTGGCCAGTAGTCGTGCGTTTTCCTCCAGATTGGAGCGGGTTCGTTCTTCGAAAAACTGGCGGAATTCGCGCGAGGTGTAGGCGGTTACGGCGAGCAGGCAGAACACCGGTATCAGGAGGAAGGAAATGAATAACTGCCAGAACAGCCGGTGCGGATGCATGAAGGGTTATTCCTTGAATCGGTATCCGACGCCTCGAACGGTCTGGATGTATTTGCCGGCAGGTCCCATTTTCTTGCGCAGTCCGACGATCTGAACGTCGACGGAGCGGTCGGTGACTGGGTAATCGTATCCGTGGACGGCGTCGACAATCTGGTACCGGGTGAAAACCCAGCCGGGACGGCGGGCGAGGAAATGGAGGACGCGGAATTCGGTTGCGGTCAGGTCGATGGTTTTGCCTTGCACGAGGACCTGGTGCCGTCCGGGGTGTATGACGAGGTCGTGGACCTGGATGGCGTCTCCTTCTCCGGCAGGGGCTTGGATTGTTCGTCGGAGGACGGCGCGGATGCGGGCGACAAGGACTCTGGGGCTGAAGGGTTTTGGGATGTAATCGTCGGCGCCGATTTCGAGTCCGGTGACGATGTCGGCCTCTTCTCCCTTGGCGGTGAGCATGACGATGGGGATGTGGTGGGTGGAAGGGTCGTTCTTGAGGATCCTGCAAACTTCGAGGCCGTCCAGCCCGGGAAGCATGAGGTCGAGGACCACGAGGTCGGGCAATCTTTCTCGGGCGGTTTTGAGGGCCTCTTCCCCGCTGGCGACACCGGTGACGCCGTAGCCTTCTTTGGAGAGCTTGTAACTCACCAGCTCGAGAATGTCCTCTTCGTCTTCTACAACCAGAATGTTCTCTCTAGCCATGGGCCGGTTCCTGTCCGTGAGCATTGACAGCCAAGGTATTCTACCGGAGGAATGTTAGCCTTTTGCGAATGAAAATGACAGCAAAACACACGCCCTTTTCACCGTCATCCCACAGATACATAGACCTGGCGCTGGGAGGCTGAAAAGCCCGGCTTTTTTCCTCTTCTGCTTGATCTCCTTGAAGAACACCTCGATTTGCCAGGGGGAACCGAAACTGTTCGCATCGGGATGGGGGTTGGCTCACTGTTTCACTCTGAGACCGCGCCTCCCTGACGAAAGAGGCAAGACGGTTCTCATCCTACTGGATCGAGTGGCGCGAACCAACGATGGGCGCGACCTCGCGGGAGCCTTACACGAAATCGGCCGTGTTCGTAGCGCACGCTTTGGCGTGTGCCCGCATCCCTAAACCTTGAGGTCAACCCGAAGATTGGACTACGAACTTGGCGTCCGAATCTGCTGACACGGATCGGGCGATCCGGCTATTCGTGCCCCAGCGTCATCTCGGCCTTTCGGGACGCCTCGGTGCTTTCCATCGTGAGAGCGAACGGAATGTCCTCATCTATCGGGAATGGATAGGCCGTGAACGTGTAGGGATAGCTGCTCTTGGTGAGAGTCCGGGCTTGGGCCCCAAAAGTGCGCGAATCAGAGGGTCTGACAGACCAGTCCCTTGAGATAGAGCCCTTCGGGAAAGGGCATCGATATGGGGTGGTCGGGACTCTGGGAAAGGTATCTGAGAATTCGCGCCTCCCGTCTGGCGTCGAGGGCTGCGTCGGCCACGATCTTCTGGAAAAGGTCCCGGTCGAGAAGCCCCGAGCAGGAAAAGGTGAACAGAATACCGCCGGGCTGGAGCAGGCTGAAGGCCTGGAGATTGATGTCCTTGTAGCCCCGCGTGGCTCGCTGAAGATTCGCGCGCGACGAGACGAGTTTCGGCGGATCAACCACGATCAGATCGAAGCGGCGGCCCTCCTCGCGAAATCGGCGCAGGACTTCGAAGGCGTTCCCTCCCACGTTTTCGACACGAACCGGGTCAATTTCATTGAGCGCAACATTACGATCCAAGAATTCGAGCGCGGGGGCGGAGGCATCGACATTGACAACTTTCCTCGCTCCCGCCAATAGAGCCGAAATCGTGAACCCTCCCGTGTAGGAAAAGACATTCAGGACCTCGGCGCCAGCGGCGTACTCGGCCGCTCGGGCGCGGTTTTCGCGCTGATCGAGATAGAAGCCGGTCTTCTGCCCGTTTCGAATATCCACCAGATATCGTGCGGCCCCTTCGTGGATCTCCACAACTTCGGGCGGCTCCACCCCGTGCATCAGTCCCGTGCGCGGGGAGAGGCCTTCCTTGGGGCGCACGTCGACGTCCGACCGCTCCCAGATGCCCTCGCATCCCGTGATGGCGGCCAGTTCCGTTACCAGAACGTCCCGCCAGACTTCGGCCCCGGCCGTCAGGATTTGACAGACCAGCCAAGGGCCGTAGCGATCCACGATGAGCCCGGGCAACCCGTCGGATTCGGCGTTGACCAGACGGCAGGCGGTATG
>JABMPG010000561.1 GCA_013203855.1 bacterium | reverse complement strand
GTCTACGTTCTCCTGCGGGAGCAAAGGAATTCCACCCCTCCGGAAGAAACTCTGACGTGATTCCCTCGATTCTCCGAAAATATCTGGTCTGGATGCTTCCCGCAGCTCTTCTCGCCCTCGGGACAGATCTCTGCTCGGCGGACCTGCCCCCGTTTGAGGCGGACGGGCCGGGGCGGATCGATTCATTTGAGATCTTGGGGCCCTTCCCTGCCGGGAGCATCGCGGCCACGTCCCCAACTCTCCAGGCCAATGGCTCCATAGAGACGGGTGAGATGGTGTGGGATCAGGGTCGTCCCTACGCCTGGACTTCCGCCTCTGCCAAAGCGTCAGTCCGCCTTTCCTCCGGCTGGATTGACGTGCGGGATGTTTTCGGACCGGGCAAAATGGCGGAGGCGGGCGGGCCAGGGGCGTTCGTTCTGGCCTGGCGCCGGATCCGATCCGCTGAGCGGAAACAGGCGCTTCTTTCGTGCGGGGCCACGGGCGCGGTAAAGGTGTGGTGGAACGGGGAGCGTCTGGTATCCGTGGGGTGGACGCCGCCCGGGCAGGATTGCGCGTTGTTTCTCGTGACGCTCGAGGCGGGTATCAATCATCTGCTGATCCGCTCTGAAACTCCGCCTGAGGGCACTCCCTGGCGGGTAGGAGGGAGCCTGTCGGACCGGGATAGTTTCGCCGGATTGGGCATAGAGTATCCGCGCTGGCATTTTTCGTCTCCGCCGCCCTGGAAGCAGTCACCGGCGTGGGTCCGGTGGGGCGATCCCTTTGTCGAGCAGTATCTCGGCGTCAAGGGGCGATTGGCCGAGATCCGGGCCCGTTCCGGATCGGGAAAGGCGACCTCTCAGGGCGTCGAGGTGGGCGCGGCGCTGCCCGATGGGGTTCTGGCCCCTGGAATGTGGACTCTTGAGGCGACCCTGGGGAATGGCGGGCGTCCAGACTCCTGGACCATGCTGGTCGGCCCCGCCGAGCAGGTGGTTCTCCGGACTCCGAAAGGGCCGGTCGCGGCGGGAAAGATCGGTGGTCCGGGTTCTTGGCAACGGAGACTTCTGAGTGAGTTGACTCAGGCGGCAGGAGCGGCGCGGCCTGCTTCGTCCTTTGAACTGATCGTTCTGCAGGACAGTCTCGAAGCGGCGGCGGTTCAGCCGAATCCAAGCCGGACGACTTCGTGGCCGGAGGGATGGCTGCGCCTGTACGCTGGAGAGGGAAAGGATGTTCCGGCCTATCTGGCGCGGCTGCCGGAAGGGGGCGAAGGGCAGCAGCGGCCCGTGCTGGTGGTGGTTCCGCCCCGAGGCGAGGATGGGTGGTCGCTGGGCTGCCGATCGGATGAACTGGCCGCGGCCGCCCAAGCGAAGGGCTGGCTGTTGCTTGCTATCGACGGATCGAACGGGGCGGTTTTCGAGGCGAAGGGTTCTTTGCGGCTTGTCCTGGAGGACGCGATTCAGCGGCTTCCGTGCGACCCGCGGCGCGTGAGCGTGATGTTTCAGGAGACCCCCGCGACGGGGGCGGTGCAGGCCGCGCTGAGTCTTTCCCGTCCCATCGCCGGACTGTTTCTGATGAAACCGACCGAAGGACGCCCGGATGAGTGGGAGGATCTTCTGGCCCGCAATCCTCGGCTGGGGCGTCTCGTAGTGTCGAGCGATGCCGCCGGCCGGGAATCGAAGCGGCCGGAAGGCCTGTTTCTCGATTCGTCGGGGAACGGGCTGGAGAAGACGCTGGATTTTCTGGGCGGGTACGCGCTGCAACTTCAGCCCCGGCGGATAGCCTTTGTGGCCGACTACCCGGACGAGGCGCGGGTGGCTTGGCTGAGTGTTCTGGCGGCGCGGGAGTGGTCGGATGTTGTGCGGGTCGAGGCGGAGATCATCGGGGATGAGGAAGTTCAGATCACCTGCCAGAACGTCGTGCTCCTCTATCTGGACCTAGCCGGAACGGGCCATCTGAGGCGGAAGGGGGCGCTGACGATCCGGGTGAACGGGGAACGGCGGATGATCGTGGATGCCGAATTGCCGCCGGCGGTGATTCTGCGTCTGACGCCCCACGGGGAGAGCCAACGCTGGTTCGTGGAGATCGCGGATCCCGAGCCGCCACCCGTCGAGCCTATTCCGATGGCCCAGAGCGAGGTTTCCCTGTCACCGTGGTCGGCGGGCGGTCAGGGCGGGGTGAACCAGGTTCTGGCGCAGGCGGTTCGAGCGGCCACCGGAGCCGTCGTGGCCGTGCTTCCGGCCGATTCGGCGTGGCAGGGACATGCCGCCGGTCCGGTCTATCTGCGCGACCTGGCGAACTGGTGCGACGACTCGCGCCTGAGCACTCTATCGGTCCCGACGGCCCTCCTGCGGAGGACACTCGAGGCGGACTATGCCGGACCCCGGAGTCTGGTGACAGACGGGCTCAATGCCGCCCTGGACAACGGGATTCCCGCAGTGGACCTTCCCGGTGAATCGTCCGGGACCGGCAACCGGGACGTTATATTCTTCGGGAGTTCGCGGCTGGATCAGGCCCGCGGGGAGATCGTGATCGCGGGCCGGGCAGACCTTCTGGAGCGGCCGGAGACCTGGCTGAACATCGATCCCGCCTCGTCGCTGGAGCGCGTAGCCCTGGGACGGATGCAGGCTTTCGACGCCGATCTCACGCTCCGGTATTGTCTGCTTTTCTACTTCGACCAGATTCCCTTGCTGGAAGAGGTGGCGGCCGATATCCGGCTCCTTCCTCACAAGTCAGCCGGCCAGGAACCGAAAGAGCGGCGGGCGGGGCCGTGAAGAGGCGGGGGGAAAGGCCACTCCTCCAGAGGGGAGCCTTCAAACCGGTCGCGCGAGAACCAGCATGCTGTCTCCCTCGAAATTCAGAAATCGTCGGACCGTTTCAAATCGGTGGGCTCGAAGCAACGCTTGGACCTGGTCCGGGGTGTATTTGCAGGTAAGACCCATTTCGATGATCTCTCCGGCCCGCAGGGGCGAAATATCGCCGTGCAGAAAGAGGGTCTGATTCTTCAGGACCCGCACCCCTTTCCGGGTCCGCATGGGGGGGCCCTGCTCGGACGGCTCGGTCATCAGGTCGAGGGAGAAATCGCAGCTGTCCGGGATTGCCCCATGACGGGTGAGGGGGGCCAGGTTTAGGCGGGCGTTGAGGCCGGAACCATAGATTCTCTCCACGCTACGCCGCCACGACTCGCGTTTTCCCACCTCTCCGGGCAGGACGTGGCAGTCGAAGAGAAAGTGATCGTCCGGGCCCATCTGGTCTCGGATAAGATCGAGAATGCGCGCGGGAGGATAGTTCGAAAAGTTGTTGCCCAGGAGGCTGATCAGGAGGGGGGAATGCCAGCGGACCCGGAAAAGCGGCAGATCCTCAGTCATCGCGACGACGCCCACCGCCGCCACGTTCAGGTCGCCCACGGCCTCGAGGGCGAGATCGACCAGATGGCTGCTGACATCTACCGCGACGTAGCAGACCGTGCGGTCCCGGGAAAACTCGGCCAGAAGCAGTCTTTCCTTCCGGCCTTCGCCGACGCCAAGGCTCAGGAGGCCCACGCCAGGTGGAAGGCGTTCCGCGATCGGCGGAAGGTTTCGGCGCAGAAGGTTTTCGAGCGTCGACGCGAAGGGAAACTCCTCGGAATGATCGAGGTTGATCCAGCTCTCCGCGCCGGTGGGTCCGACGTAAAGGAAGCAGTCGGGCAATTCATGCCGTGAAAGACAATCGCACAGTTTGTCTTCCAGATCATTTTCCGTGAGAATCTCGATTTTTCGCATCATGATCCGCAGCCAATCGTCTGACGCTTGAGGCACTGACAGCATTCCGAGCGCAAGCCCATGACGTGGCCGAAGCCCACCTCGCCCGGGAACGCAACATCCATACGGGCGGCTCGGCGAAACATCACAAGCCGCTGAAATCGGAGCGGATCTTCCCTATGGCGGAAACCCTCACAATTCCTTGAGGGACCGTGCCGGTGGAACAACTCTCCAGTCTTCCCACCCCCCCGGCCCAGTCCGTCGCCCTAGGGAAGCGACGCTTCGGCAACCGTTGCGGCGCCTCGTTTTTCGTTGCCTACGCGGGTCCGCACAACCTGCGGAAAAACGGGGCCGGGGTCCAGAGGAACCGGCCGAAAAAGCGCCTTCAGATCGGGATGGATTCATCCCTGAGCCAGCGCAACCTGCTCCAGTTGGAAACAGGCAACGACAGGAAGGGAGCAACCCTGCAACCCCTGCCATTGGTTATGTGATTTCTCCCTCCCTGTCGTGAGATTCATTAGGCATTGGAGCGCTGAAAGATTCAATTGGGGTATGTGCGGAAATTGGACGGGAAGAAATACGGATCGGGAAATAACCGGGATGGGAGAACATCTCTGTCGCGGGAAAGGCGTGGGTCTGATCTCGCCTTTAACCCAGGGGAAGACGGGGGTGTTTCGCTTGGCTCATCCGCGCGTGAGTTTGCGAATCACGCGCCGAGCCCGGTCGCCCAGGCTGGCGGCTCGGACTTGATCGCGGCGGAACTCGGTGGAGTGGACGATGGGATGGACGGGAACGTTTTCCCGCAGGCGCTGATATGGCCGGATAAAACCGGGGTTGTTAATGAAATACTCACCGCGGAGTCTCACCGCGATCTTTTCGAGCTCCAGCGGGTTTTCGCGGAGATGAGGGGCGCGGCTCCACTCGATAATCTGTTTCTTCGAGATGTCTCTGGAACCGGTCAAATGAAACAGCATGTTCCAGAAGAGCCGTTCATCCCAGGGAACCTCGTCCATAAGTCGGGGCTTGTTAGCGAGTTCGGAACGGCTGTAGGTAACCAGCCCGCATGTTTCGACGCGGAAGGGCGGCGCCAAGTCGAGGAGGAGTTCGAGGGTGAGCCGGCGGTCGTCTTCGGTCTCGTAGGGCGAGTCGGCGAGAAGATCGATCTGGACGTCTTCGAAGGGGAAGGCCGCGATGTGCTCACTGAGTTCGACGATCTTCTCCCGCACAAAGCGGCGCTCGTAAACATCCTCGTTAACGCGGGGACTGCCGGTCTGCACGCCCATGCCGGTGCGGGACATGCCCGCCTCGAAAAGGGTCTGGACCATTTCGAGGCTCGAGGCCAGCGGATGCAGATAACCGCCAAAACTGATGCCGTGGGGCTTGAAACGCTCCCGCCATTTCGCCGCGAACTCGAAAACCCACTTTTTCTGAAAACCGAAGATCTCATCGAAGATGGGTAGAAAGGACAGGCCGTTCTCCTCGACGCGGCGTTCGGCTTCCTCGAGGACATTATCCACCGACCGCCGCCGGACCCGCCCATGTTCCTTGTCCATCCGGTTCAGAACGCTGTGCACGCAATAGGAACAGTGGAACGGGCAGCCTCGCTCGGTGATCGCGAAAATATGGGGCAGGATCGCGCCGCGCGGGTCCTCGAACTTGCGGTCCACTCCGTCGCCCTCGATGAGCGATTCCCGGATGTTGTAGACGGGAAAGGCGTACTTGTCCAGGTCGGTCTCGAAAGGCTCGCGCTCGAAACGCTTCACTTCCCCGTCCCGCACGAACCAGATCCCGGGAATCTCGGGCGAGCCGCCACCGGCGTACTCTTCCCAGCGATCGAGAAGGGCGGGAATAGGGCCCTCGCCCTCGGTCACGCAGAGAATATCGGGGACCTGCCCGGGGTCGGATTCGAGACCCGTAAGACAGTCCTCGGGATCGATAATGCAGTGAATCCCGCCCCACAAGACTGGCGTCCCCGCCAGACGTTCGTGAACGATGCGGGTAACGCGCCGCGCCACGCGGGCAGTGACGGAATACATGGACAGGCCAATCAGGTCGGGCTCAAAGGCGCGGATTTCTTCGCAGAGGAGGTCCATCTCGCGATTGGTGATCGGCGTCGGATAGGGAACATAAAGGATCTCGCCGGGATGCTGGAAGGCGACATAGGAAACGTCCTGATGACGGGTCTTGAGTTCCTCGTGCTTGGCGTACTCGGTCGTGGGGATCGCGACAGCCAGAAGCTCCTTGAGGTGGACAAACTTGACATCATGCCCTGCGGCCAGGATCTGGGCGGCCACATAGCGCGGCCCGATGGCGCCGGGGTTGTAAAGGGTGATCAGAGCAACGTGTTTTGGCATGAAAACCGGCCTCGGAAGGCTCCTTGGGAAAAGGCATGGTAAGCCCAGGGCGGAACATCGGCACCGCCGACTCCCGTCCAGGCCTGTATTTTATCTTCCGCCTGAGGGAGTGTCAAGGTGCGGGACCGGGGCCTTCGCCGGTCATCCCTCGCCAAGATGCACATCTGGGGACGAACGTGCCACAAGTCTTCAAACTCAAGAACTCAAAACTTCGAACCAGAAAACTCCCACGAAACCCGAGGTTGCTCCGCTCAAGGAACAGTCGGGCTGGTGAGGCTTGCGAGGGAAGGG
>JABMPG010000560.1 GCA_013203855.1 bacterium | reverse complement strand
TTCGCCAGTAGTCTCGCGGGCCGTCAGATTCTCCGTCCGCCACGTTTTCCCGCTGTCCTCGGTGAAGGCGCTGTGGCCATTCTGGCGGGTCAGATCGAGTCCCATGTAGATATAGTCGTCGTATCCACTCGCGCCCTTCTCGTCGGCTTTCTTCACGCGGATAATGTTTTCGCCGGGCTGAAGGTGGGTGGCGTCGATGGGGAAATCCACCCATCCCCATTCCATGAGGCCCTTCCGGCCCGCCTTGGCCGGAAAGCCCGCATCCATCGCGATACGATTGGACTTGCCATTGACGACGATCTCGAACGCCTCGTCCAGCCCGTTGGCCTCGATGCTCGGGGTGTCCCAGGAATAGTCCTGTGCGGCGAAATAGATCCGCACGCGCGCCGCCCGGAGGCTATCCATCATCCCCTCGGGTAGAACGGACAGATCCAGTCGCTTTTCCACGGCAGAGGAAGGAGTCGACATGGGCCTCACGCCCATGGGCCACTCGCCCCACTTGTCATAGTCGTCGTAGACCACCGTCACGCCCTCAACCGGTTCGAGGGTTCGGACCGTCGTCTGCGCATAGGCGCCCATCGTCATCGTCATCGCCAGCAACAGGCAGAGGATTCGGGTTCGGTCAGTCATGGCAGGTTTCCTTTCGACCGCAAGTGTTCTTGGGTGCTTATCCGTGAGGCAGTGCCAAAGCGCAAGGGTTTTCTTGTTTTGCCGAGGCCGCCACCAGGAACTCCTCAAAGTCCATTACCTCTGGCTGGCCACGGGCTTTGCTATCGAACCGGCAGACCGGTTCAGGCCCATTTTTGTGCTTGGCCTACGTGATCGCGTAGATGACTGCCGGCTGTAGATGAGTGGGGGAGTTTTGGTACTTCATGGTGCGGCGGGTGTTTGCGCTGAAGTCGGAAATATTCGCGCCTTCGGCGCTGAGGAAGATGGAAAGGGATTCGTGATCTTCGCGACTTGCTGGCAGAGGGCTTGAGAGAGAGCGGCAAAAATGTCAGGCGATAGTGTCGCCTCCGCTGTGCGCCCCCCAAAAAGAAAGCCCCGCCGGGAGGGAATCCAGGCGGGGCTCAAGATACTTACATGGATGCACAAGCCTTATTGCGCGCGACCGCCTCTTTCGCGGCGGGCCCCATCCTCGGGTTTCTCACGACCTTCGCCGCCGCGATGTTCCCGGTTCTGAATTTCCTCCGTGGTGACGAAGCCGTCCTTGTCGGTATCGAAGGTGCTGAAAACTTCAGTGGGGCCCTGGAATTCGTCCACGGCCACCTTGCCATCGCCGTCCTTGTCGTGTCGCTTGAGGAAAGACTTCATCCGATCCTGGCGGGCCTGGCGGGCCTGTTCGGGACGCTCGGCGCCCTCTCCGGACTGCATCCGTGCCCGGAATTTCTGCGCGGCCTGCTTTAGTTCCTCTTGGGTAACGGCGCCGTCGGCGTTCACGTCCAGACGGGCAAAATACTCCGCGCCGCCCTTGAACTCCTCGAGGGTGATCCGGCCGTCGCCGTCGGCGTCCTGGCGATCGAACTGCGCCGTCGCTGCTTCTTCCTTCGTCAGAAAGCCGTCCTGATTCGTATCGAAGTCACCAAAAGCGCCCTCAGGACCCTTCCACTCGTCGCGGCTGATCCGTCCGTCCTTATCCATGTCAAACCGCTCGGCAATCTTCTGCCAACGCGACTCGGGCATACCCATGCCTCCCTGAAGAGCGGGCCTTGGCTCGCCGGCCGGTGGCGGTCCCCAGACCTGACCGGGACGCCCCTGCACTGCCCGGACCGACTCCTTCGCATCCAGTATCCCGTTGTCATCCTCGTCCAGTTCATCGAAGACAGCGTTCATCCGCTCGATGAACTCCGTGCGCGAGATCATGCCGTCCTCGTCCGTGTCTGCCTCGTTCACCGCCTTGGTCAAAGCCGTTCCCTGGGGCACCCGCGGCGGACGAGGGGTATCCCCCCCACCCATGCGCGGGGGCTGGGCCACCGCCCAACCAGCCAGAAAAAGCCCGACCAGTGCGGTCAGAGCCAGCGTAAAACTCCATCGTTTCAGAGTGCTCATTTCAAAACCTCCTTCTCAGAATGTGACACCGGTCGGTTCCTCCGACCATCTTTCTCCTGAAAGGAGCAAGAAGCGGACCCGAGGAGATCACCTCGGGCGGTGCGGCGTAAGTCCCCTATTCTCAATTCCATTATTCCACTTCACCCTCTGGCCGGCTCCCCCGGCCTCTCGCCTGCCGCACCCTTTGGTACAATACCGCCGGTCCGCCGTCTCAAAAAGGGCGCCTTCGGCGCAAACATAAGTCGATGGTATCTCTCTGCCGAGCCGCAAGTCAATTTGAACCGCGCCGTGTGTGTCTTCCAGTCGGGCGCATCTTGGCGAAGTTCCCAAAATGAACAGATCGGCCGCTTTGACAGACTGATTCCGATCGGAATCCTTTTCCTGGGCAACCCGTTCGGTTCCTACTCCGGGCGGGAGAGCAGACTGCCTGCGTCGCGTTTGAGTTCCGTCGCGATCCGAAAAGCCATCTCAAGGCTCTGGGAGTAGTTGAGACGGGGGTCGCAGGCCGTTTCATACCGGCTGGCCAGATCCTGCCGGGTGAGCTGAGCCCCACCCCCGATGCACTCCGTGACGTCCTCGCCCGTCAATTCGAAATGCACCCCCGCGAGATAGGTCCGGTTGTCCTGGTGGATCCGAAAGGCTTGGCCCACCTCGTGGAGGATCAAGCCAAAGTCGCGGGTCTTCACGTCATCGTTGACCACCTGCGTGTTCCCGTGCATCGGGTCGCAGCTCCACACCACCTGGCAGCCATCCTTTCGCACGGCGCGAATCAGCGGCGGGAGAGTATCGGCGATGCGCTCGTCACCCATCCGCGTGATCAGCGTGATCCGCCCTTCCTCGTTGAGCGGATTCAGGGCGCGAGCAAGAGCCACCACTTCCTCCGGCGCGAGATCCGCGTCCACCTTCACCCCGATGGGGTTGGCGATTCCTCGGAAGAACTCGACGTGCGCGCCATCTAGATCGCGTGTGCGGTTGCCGATCCAAAGCATGTGCGCGCCATGGTTGTAGAAATGGCCCGAATCAGCGTCGCGATGGGTCATGGCCTCTTCGTAACCCAGCAGCAGACCCTCGTGGGACGTGAAAAAATCGATGCGCCCCAGCGCCTGGGCTCGCACGCCGCCAAAGGACTCCATGAAGTTGATCGCGTCGAGGATACGGTTGACCACATCCTCGTACTGGTCCCAGTTGTGGCTTTTCTCGATGGAATGCAGGTTCCAGTTGTGGGGATGATGCAGATCGGCGAAACCGCCGTCGATCAGCGCTCGCACATGATTCAGCGTCATGGCGGAGTAATAGAAGCTCGACAGAAGCCGGTTCGGGTCGGGCGTGCGCGCCAGCGCGGTCGGCTCGATGGAGTTCACGTTGTCCCCGCGATAGGCCGGCAATTCGCGCCCGTCTATGACCTCGAAGTCGCGGCTGCGCGGCTTGGCATACTGCCCCGCGAGGCGTCCGATTCGAACGACCGTCTTGCGCACTCCATAGGTCAGAATTACGCTCATCTGGAGAAGGATCTTCAGT
>JABMPG010000559.1 GCA_013203855.1 bacterium | reverse complement strand
CGGCTACACCTCCGCCCCCTCCTGCGCCCCTTCCCGCGCATCGGTGCTCACGGGCCGCAATTTCTGGCAGAACGAAGAAGGCGCCTTCATCCAGGCATGGATTCCGGAGAAATTCCCCGTCTTCCCTGACATTCTCAAGAAAGCCGGTTACCACGTGGGACGCACCGGAAAGGGCTGGGGCCCCGGCGTCTATCCCGAAGGCGCTCACGGTCCCGGGTGTGCCGGCGCGATCTATAACGACATCATGGTCAAGGATCCCCAGGAAAAAATGAACCCCCTCGACTATCCCGCGAATTTCGAGAAATTCCTCGAAGACCGCGCCGAAGGCCAGCCCTTCTACTTCTGGGTCGGCACAACGGAGCCCCACGGGCCCTACGCCCCGGACAACCACCAGAAACTCGAGCAAAAGTACGGCGTCACACTCGACGACATCGCCGTCCCCGGCTTCCTGCCCGACACGCCCGGCATTCGCCGCGACCGTGCCAACTTCCTCTATGAAGTCTGCTACGCCGACGACCAGCTCGGAAGGATCATCCAGATCCTCGAAGACCGCGGCGAACTCGAAAACACACTCCTCATTGCCACCGGAGACAACGGCACGGCCACCGCCCGAGCCAAGGCCACTCCCTACGACTGGGGAGTCCACGAGCCCCTCGCCATCATGTGGCCCGCCCGCGTCAAGGGAGGACGAGTCGTCGAAGATTTCGTCAACTTTCCCGACCTCGCTCCCACGATGCTCGAGGCTGCGGGAGCTCCCGTGCCCGACAGCATGAGCGGCCGCAGCATCGTCGATATCCTCCTTTCCGGCAAGGAAGGCCAGGTCGATCCGACCCGCGATTTCATCGTCACTGGAGTGGAGTGGCACGGCGAACTGCCTCCCTTCAACCGCGCCAGCCGCATGGTCCGCGATAACCGCTACGAATACGTTGTCTACTACGGCAACATGCCCGTCCGCGCCCTGAACCCCGACCTCAAGTCACCCGATGCCGAATTCGAGAAGAACGCCGAAAAACTCTCACTCTCCGTGCTCCTCTCCAAGCATCCCGATCATCCCAAGGTCAAACCCTTCGCCGATCTCCTCACCACGCCCCCCGCGCCCGAGGAACTCTACGACCTCGAAAAGGATCCGTGGCAGATGAAAAACGTGATCGACGACCCCGCCTACGCCGAGATCCGGGATCGCCTCAAGGCTCAACTCAAGGCCTATCAGCTCAAAACCGGAGACCCCCGAGCCACCGGCGATCTCGAAGCCTTCACCCGCGCCCGCGCATTCGTCGAGGGCCGCAAGGCCAGGGGATACAAAGACTGAGTAAAGAGGAGTAGCCAGGAGCCAGTAAAACGGCAACCGCTTCTAAGAAGATGGCGTGGCGGGCCCCATTCGGCTCTTGTCCAGGTTTCGGAACCTGAAACAACCCCAGCCCTGAAAGGGCGGGACATCACAGCGCCGGACAGCACTACAAGGAGATCGTCTCATGATCAAGGTTGCCTTCATCGGAGCAGGAAGCGTCGGTTTCACTCGCAGACTCTCTCAGGACATCCTCACCGTTCCCGAACTTCAAGACACCCACTTCGCATTCCATGACATCAGCCGGCGCAACCTCGACATGGTGGCCCGCCTCTGCGAAAAAGACATCAAGCAGAACAAAATGCCCGCCACACTCACCTCCCACCTCGACCGTCGCGAAGCCCTCGCCGACGCCGACTACGTCATCAACGTCACCCGCATCGGCGGCCTCGAAGCCTTTGAACAGGACATCGAGATCCCCCTCAAGTACGGCGTTGACCAATGCGTCGGCGACACCCTCTGCATCGGCGGCATCATGTACGGCCAGCGCAACATCCCCGCCATTCTCGACTTCTGCGACGACATGCGCGAGGTCTCCAAGCCCGGCGTCCTATTCCTCAGCTACGCCAACCCAAACGCCATGAACACCTGGGCCGCCCTCGAATTCGGCGGCGTCAACACCATCGGCCTCTGCCACGGCGTTGAGGGCGGACACCGCCAGATCGCCAATGTCCTCGGAGCGAAAAGCCCCGACGAAGTCGACATCATCTGCGCCGGCATCAACCACCAGACCTGGTACATCCAGATCCTTTACAAAGACCGCCTCGTCAGAAGCGAAGAACTCCTCAAGGCCTTCGAAAAACACCCCGTCTACAGCAAGACCGAAAAAGTCCGCATCGACGTCCTCCGCCGCTTCGGCTACTACAGCACCGAGTCCAACGGCCACCTCTCCGAATACGTCCCCTGGTATCGCAAGCGCCCCGGCGAAATCAAAAAATGGATCGACATGCGCTCCTGGATCAACGGCGAAACCGGCGGCTACCTCCGCGTCTGCCGCGAAGGCCGCGACTGGTTCAAGACCGATTTCCCCGAGTGGCTCAAACGCGAAGACCCGCCCATCTCCCCCGCCACCCGAGGCACCGAACACGCCAGCTACATCATCGAATCCCTCGAAACTGGCCGACCCTATCGCGGCCACTTCAACGTCCGCAACCTCGGCTGCATCCCCAATCTGCCCGACGATTGCATCGTCGAAGTCCCCGGCTACGTCGACCGCAACGGCGTGAACGTTCCGATGGTCGGCGACCTGCCCCTCGCCTGCGCCGCCAGCCTCAACGCCAGCGTCAACGTCCAACGCATGGCCGTCGAGGCGGCAGTCCGCGGAGACGTCACGCTTCTCAAGCAGGCCGTCCTCCACGACCCCCTAACCGCCGCCGTCTGCAACCCGCCCGAAATCTGGCAAATGGTCGACGAAATGCTAGTCGCCCAGGCCAAATGGCTCCCCCAATACAAAAGAGAAATCCCCAAAGCCAAAAAACGCCTCGCCACCGAAAAACCCCTCGGCACCAAAAAATGGAAAGGCGCCGCCCGCCTCAAAACCCGTTCCATCGCCGAAATGAGAAGAAACGCTACCGAAATGCGCCGCATAGCCGCCGCTTCCGACAAAGCCGCCGACCAACGCGCCAAAGACGCCGAAAAGGGCAGCAAAAAGACTGTCCGAAAGAGCAAGACCCGCTGAAGTCAATCTGTGGCGCAGCCGCCCGGCATGCACCACCCAAAAAAAGCCCGCCGGTCTGGCGGGCGATTCTTCAGGACGGAGCGGGGAAATGAAGCCCGCGCCATCTGAGTCTTGATCTATGTAAAACCGGCTCGCGCCGGCAGATTTGCTTCTCAGCCAACCTGATGGTGATGGCCGTCGTCGCTGCCCGAGTGAGGATCGCTCGCTCGTCCTTTTTCCAGTGACTCGCGCATCGTCTGACGGGTTTGCGGCACCACGCCCCGGACTGTCATCTGGGAATACACGATCTGCGGGCTGGGCGTCTGAAGGTCAGCGGGGTTCGGCACACCCGCCGTGCGGATATGGCAGCCATCGAATATCGAGGCCAGACAGGCCGCCACGTTATGGCTTTCCGACTCGTCAGGTTCCTGCCGGAACTGGTACAGCACGATAATCTCCCGCCCGTCCTTGCTCTCCACTTCCAGCTCCTCCACCGAGTCGCGATCCCACTCGTCGGACGCCTCGCTGCTCCCGATGAGAACCGGACCTTCCTTGAACCATGCCTCAAGGAGGTTCAGATCGAGTTGGGCACGGCCCAAGCCGAGAATATGATCCGGGCTGACCGAGCCGAAATCGGCGCGTAGCGCCCGCCCCGCGTAGCGCGAGAACGCCGAGTAGACATTGTTGCGCTTGCGGCTTTCCTTCAGGTTTGTCGACGGCGCCTTCTCAAAATAACCCGCCACCCGAAGGGTCCACATCACCGCGCCCACTGCCAGAGAAACCGACGCCCAGGACTGCCACCGATCCCAGCCCGGGAAAAGCGTCTGGATCACTCCCGACGCGACGAACAGCAGAGAAACCGCGTACAGGAACAGGACCGCCCGGCGCTGGGACAGCCCCTTGCGCAGCAGCCGGTGGTGCGTGTGCCGGTTGTCGCCTACGAACAGAGAGTGCCCGCTCAAATAACGCCGAATCATCGAAACCAGCGTCTCGAAGATCGGCAGCCCCATGACCAGCATGGGCGCGACGAAGAAGGCCGCCGTCTGCGTCTTGAATGAGCCGATCAGGGCGATCCCCGAAAGCAAGAATCCGATCAGCATGCTTCCCGTGTCGCCCAGGAACATCCGGGCCGGGTGGAAATTAACCACCAGGAAGGCTGCCAGACTGCCCGCCAACGCAAGGCTCAGCAACGCCACGAAGGTGTGTCCCCCGACCATCGAAAGAATCGCCAGACCCACCGAGCCGATCAGCCCCACCCCCGTGGCCAACCCGTCCACCCCGTCGATCAGATTGAAGGCGTTGATCATGCCGACGATCCACACCACCGTGAAGATCGTCCCCACCACCGAGCCCAGGTAAACCTCGCCCAGCAGTGGCAGGGACAAGGTCTCCACCGTGTGGCCCGACACCGCCACGAAAAGGGCGATCATGCTCTGAAAGGCCAGTTTTGTCCGCGGTTTCATCCCCCAGGTGTCGTCCACGATGCCCACGCCCACGATTGCGGCCGAGCCAATCACCAGTGACAGGAGATCCCATCGCATTTCCTGAATAGTTCCAAACATGAAGGTCGCTTTGAAGAGTCCGAGAACGCAAACGCCTACGAAGGGAATCGCGATCGTCAGGCCGCCGAGAAGGGGCATGGTGCCTTTGAAGATCTTCCGGTAGCCGCCCTTGTCAACGGCTCCGATTCTGTGCGCGAAACTGGTCACCAGCGGAGTGAGAAGGCTGGTGGCCAGAAAACAGCCCAACAAAAGCGCCCAACAGGTTGGGCTGGTCAGGTAATCGATAAATCCGAGCATTTCTATTCCTCGTTTCTCTCCTGGAGAGAATTACAGATGCGGATGTGGGTCGTTTGCGCGATTCGGGCTGTTCGGCCACCCTCAATCGAGAGCTCTCTCGCCGTCTCTTTCCCGAATGTAGCCCATTCTTCTCACAATTCATCCCCCACGATCAATTCGGGGCACTGCGGAATCTCGGCCGGGAAGTTATACGGACAAAAGGCGGAAGTCCTAGGGCAAAACCCGTAGAGAAGCCTCGCCCTTGGCGTCGGGGGGATTCCAAGAAAACATAGATGACTGCAAAAAGGGATCTTAAAGGTGGGCCATGCCAAGAGGGAGAATTCTCATCGAATCCTGACAGGTACTAGGATGAACTACGTACTCGAAGCCGGTCGGCTCGTCAAGAATGCACGTTGCCCGCAAAATGTGGAAACCCGACGTGCTGTGTCGTCGTTTCCGCTGAGTCTTACGGAACGGGGCCCGTGATTTCCCCGCCCCAGCGCCCGACGTCTCCTGAGCTCTTCGTGCCGTTCGTCGGATCGTACACGCTCCAGTTCAAGGCTGCGGCCAAGCCCTCGATACGCGAGTCGATCGGAAACCACTCGTAGCCGTTCTTGCGCCGGTCGGGGCCGACCGACACCAGACTCCAGGCGCGGACGGGCCCTCCGAAGGCGATTTCCAGCCGAAGGCGCACGGAGGCGTTGCGGCCCCACAACCCGGAGTAGCTGAAATAGGAATAGCTGTCGGACTGGCGCTCCGCCCCCTTGAGAAAAGGGTCCTGCCAAGGAACAGCCGAAAGATAAGCGATCGGAGTGGTCAGATCCGCAAGGTTTGCCCGGGCCGCGTCGTACGGATCGCGAACAGCGCCTGATTTCCCCTTGCGGCCGACCGGATAGTGATTGGTGTCGACGAAATAGGTCTCGAGCGCGGCGCTGTAGGTCCGGAGATCCGCCGACACCCGCGAGATCTTCGACCTGGTCTGAGCTTCCAGGAAATTGCTCATAGCCACGGTGGCCAGGACGGCGAGAATCGCGACCACGATCAACAATTCAATGAGTGTGAAAGCCCTGCGGAAGGGCCAGCTGTGGCGCATGGGCCGCGACCTTATCTGAGATCTCTGGATCGAACTCCACGCTGTCCATTATAGGCGACCCTGCGCCGGTCTGGAAACGGTTTTCGGAGAATCGAGCAATTCCCGGCTATTGCCCCTTTTCGTCCCAGGTCGGCGGCGATTAGCGCAGCGCCTAGGGCGCCGGTATAGACGGGATCGTTTGCCACGCGCACGGGCCGGCCCAACACTTCCTCCGCCGCCCGCCGCATGCCCGACAACTGCGCCACGCCCCCCGTGAAAACCACCGGATCGCAAATCGCGCTTCCGGCCAGAGAGCCGACCCGGTTGGCGATGGACCGTTCCACCCCCGCCACGATATTCTCACGTCGCGCCCCGCCCGCCAATAGACCGATGATCTCCGACTCCGCAAAAACGGCGCACATGCTCGTGATCGGAGAGGGAGAATCGCTCGCGGCGGCCAGATCGGCCAGATCTTCCAGCGAGACCTCCAGCCGTTCCGCGACTAGTTCGAGAAAACGCCCCGTTCCGGCCGCACAACGGTCGTTCAGAGCGAAATCACGCACCTGGCCGTTCCCGTCAATCTGGATCACCTTGCTGTCCTGCCCGCCGATGTCGACGATGGTTCGCGCCTCGGGATCCTGCTGCCGCACCCCGCGCCCGTGACAGGTGATCTCGGTCACCGTCGTGTCCGCAAAATCGATGGCATCGCGTCCGTAGCCGGTCGCGACTACCCCGGCGATATCGCCAGGATCCAGATTCTGTTTCCGGAGGACCTCCTCGAAAAGATCCCGCGCCCGTCTCGCCTGTTCGACGCCCTGGTCCCGAATGGCCCGTCCCACCACGCATCCCGCCTCGGCATCCCAGAGAACAACCTTGATCGTCCGCGAGCCGGAGTCGATTCCCGCGAAGGCCTTCGAGCCGGTCATCGCGCCGCCGCCGTTTCGAAGAGGGCTTCGACACGCAGGGCGATCCGGGCCGAATCGCCGGGCGAGTAGTCCGTCTCGATCCGCAAATAGGGCACGCCGAGTTCCTCCTCGGCGAGGCGCCTGATCCGCCGCGACTCGACGTCATAGGTCAAGCACGCCTGCCATACCAGGTCGATCACGCAGTCCGGCCGGTATTCCGAGGCCAGCTCGCGCAGGAGATCGAGCCGCCCCTCGTTGGGCGTCATGACCGAACAGGGAAGATGATAGTACTTTTCGGCGATGGCGCGGAGCGGGTCCGGCCCGTCGGCGTCCACATCCTCCCGGATCGGTTTCAGACCCGTACAGTTCTCCATCGCTACGACGAGACCGCCGCGATCTTCTATGACCTCAACCACCCCGCTCGGCGCCGTGCACGACCGGCACGCCGGTCAAGAGCACACGGGTGCGCTCTCCCGTGCCGGGAACGGCCGGCATGCTCTCGAACATTGCTATCGCCTTCTCATATTGAACGAGATCGGACTCGATGCCGGAGATACTGCTGTGGAAGTCGATCAACTGACGCCCGGTCAACGGCGGGTTCTCACTCTGCATCAGGGCGGCCAGACGACGGCGCAGGCCCCGCTCCCGGTTCATGAGGCGAATAGCCTTGCGCAGGGCGTCATCGGTGATCGCAATCCCGAAACGCTCCTCGGTCTTCCCTCGAAACCGGCGCAGTTCGTCTGTCCAGTTTTCGAGAGCCGCGTTGTTGCGAGCCTTCTGGGGCAGTTCGAGAACGAGAAGGTCCTTCTCCTCGGCCATCAGTTCGTACATCTTCTTCTTCCCATCGCACGTCGTCTCGGCCACGATCAGATCGGCCATTTCCAGGAACGGATTTGAGCGCTGCACGAGATAGCCGTAGGTCGACTTGATGAGCGGACAAAGGTTGGCCGGCAAACGCTCCTCGGCCGCCGGAATGGTCGAGGCCGAGCCGCCGCACAGGCAGACCGGCACCGCTCCAGCCGCCAGAAGGATCTCACGTGGCGTAAACTCGCACAGAATCCCGACGATGGGCCGACCTTCGGCCTGCCGGGACCGGGCATATCCCAGGCACCGCGGAATCATTTCCTGAAACCAAGTCAGAGGGCAATCGGGAGTCCCGGGGGAAGAACCTTGTGTGTCGCATCCATCCGCCATTTGCGCTGCCTCCTACTCTCTCTCTTCCGGAAAAAATGCCGCCTCGATCGCCAAACACAGCGTGTGATAGCAAACCAGATGCGACTGCTGCACCTCCCGGGTTCTGCCTCCCGGCAGCCGCAGGGGGACGTCGCTGAGACGCGCCACCTCTCCGCCTTCCGGGCCGGTCAGGGCGATCACCTTCAGCCCCAGAGCCCGCGCCACCGCCATCGCCTTGAGAACATTGGCCGAGGTCCCGCTCGTGGAAACCGCCAGCAGCAGGTCGCCGGGCTGGGCCATGACATAGAGTTCCTGGGCGAAATGCAGGTCCGCTTTGCCCGAATCGTTCAAAATGGCGCTCACCAGCCCCGCGTTCAAACCCAGCGGCACCGCCCGGAAACCCGCCTGCAAATCCTCGGCCAGCGACCGCCCATGGGGATCATTCCGCAGCGCCTCCATGTGGCGATCGGGCAGCGGACGCCGACGTTCGAAAGTCTTCAGAAGTTCCGAGCCGATGTGCAGACAATCGGCATAGCTCCCCCCGTTGCCGCAGAGGTACAGGGTGTGGTTATTGCGGAAGGATTCCAGAATCGTCTCGAAGGCCTCCAGAAGCGCCGCCTCGATGTCCCCCAGGTCGGAATGCGCGGCCAGAAAATCCGTCAGAATCCGCCGGGCTTCGGCCAGACCCTCGGGGGGTGTTTCACGAATGGGGAGCATGGACAGCGTCTTTCTTGAGGAAAATCGATGAAGTCCCCGGGAGCCTGTCAAGCGAACCGGTCCGGGCGTTCCATCTTATGACAAAGCTCTCCGCCGGTCAACGCGGCAGTCGTCCGATGGAATTCCTCATTTCCCCAAACGGGTCTGGCCCGGCGTCTTGCCACTCCATCGGCGGTAGACCCGACAGAAATGGCAATAATCCCGGAGGCCGACCAGTCGCGCGACTTGCTTCGGGGGCAAATGAGTGAAAGCCAGCAGTTCCTGGGCGGCCTGCATTCGGCGCTCGCGGAGAGCCGCGGTAGGTGTTTGGCCCGTCACTTCGTGAAAAAGCCGCGAGAAGTGGTATTTCGACAATCCAGCGCTCTGTGCCAGGTCTTCCAGGCGGAGATCCGGCTCTCCGTAACGGTTATCCATGAAGGCCAGCGACAGGAGGATCGACCCGGGATACTCCGCCTTTCTCCGCAACGATGTCTCGCACAGAAGCATCAGGAGTCGATAGAGCAGGCTGGCGGCCCGGAACACCGTGGGTTTCGCCGGGCTCAGCGCTTCCTCGTAGATATCCGTCAGGACTTCGACCACCTCCGAGCCCGGTGGAATTTCGAAGAGGGGCCCGTGTTCTTCAAGGAGCTTCTCCGCGATGGTGGCGGCCATTTCCCCGCGAAAGGCCACATAGAGCCTCTCCCAGGAAGCCCCCTCGGGCAGCCAGTGCGACGTGTCCGAAGGGATGCGGAAAAGGAATCCCGTCCCTGCCTCGATCCGATGTTCCTGCCCGCCCGTCCGAAATACGCCCCACCCGCTCAGGCAATACTGGAAAATGGGGTATCCCCTTAAGTGATGTTGATACTACATCTTGTATCCTTGGGGTTTTGGCCCTCGGCAGTGCGCCACGATATCCTTGTAAGGCACGGCTT
>JABMPG010000558.1 GCA_013203855.1 bacterium | reverse complement strand
GAGTGAGGCCTACAACCTGATCGGGGATTGCTATCAGGTGATGGGAGATCAGGACGCCGCGCGTATTGCCCGTCAGAATATCCGGAAAATCGTCGACGACGTTTCAAAGGCGCCTCTTCTCGATTTCGAGATGATCCTGCGGCTGGCCTCCCACTTCCAGGAGGATCATGACGGAGCGGCGCGTCTGGGTCTGTATCAGAAGTCTTTCAATGAGATTGTGACCCTGCTCATTCTCTATCGTCTTCAGTATGCCCTCCCGGCCCAGGCCGCCCGGATCGAGAAGTTGGAGTTGAGCGAACCGGTTCTGCTGGCTCTGGCGGGCTACTATGCGCATCTCAAGGGAGATACTCTGGCCGGACGCGCCTACATTCGTATGGCCGATGAAGCCGCGCCCAAGGAGTTCATCCGACTCCGGCGCGGCCATTACCACTGGCTGGCGGCGCGCTATCTGCGGCTGATTGGGGTTTACGAGGAAGCGCTCAAGCATCTGGAACGTGCGGAATCGGCCGTGGGCGACGCGGAGATGCCCGATGGCTGGCGTCTGGCGATTCTTGAGCAAAGAGGACTCGCTCTGCTTGGATTGGACTATCAGGGGGCGGGACGGAAGGCTTTGGATGAGGGGCTGGCCCTGGCCAGCTCGAAAAACCTTCTTGACCAGATCCTCCGGTTCGAGTGCTATCTCGATCTTATCGATAGAGGGGTGAGTATGGCTGATCCGGCCTTCTCCGGCCGCCCCGATGCGGTCAATACCGCCGAAAGAGAATACCAACAGCGGAAATTCGCGGCTGAAACTCCGGAGATCTATCGTTCGATCGTGGCCGAAGACTATGCTGGAGAAAGTCGTCGCCCTGTGGCCGAGGCGATCATGGAGGTCCCTCTCACGCGGCCGCACTACCGGTCGATCGTCAATGTCGATCCCGCCCCTTACATGAGTACCGGCAATTATGCCAGGGCCGCGGAAATCCTCGAAGCTATCCTGGCCGAACAGGGGGAGTCGGTTCAGAACCTCCTTCTGCTCGGCGAGGCCCACTTTCACACCGCGCGTTGGGAGAAATCCCAGCAGGCCTTTGAACGGGTGCTCGAGCTGGACCCCGGCAATCTCCGCGCATCGGAGTATCTGAAAACCGTCCGGTTTCGCCTCGAGAACAAATGAAACGCGGCCTCTCTTTCGTCTTCTGGGCCTGGCCGATCTTGCTCGTTGTTTTCGAGGGCTGCTCTCGGGCCCCGCAACCCGTTCCGGATGAACCTTACGGGAGCCTGCTGGAGATCGTCGCGGAATATGGGCGTCACGCCGACACGGACCTGTATCGGTACGGCATTCCTTTGGACCTCGCTGGCCGGAACGTCTTTCGGGCCACTCTGGCTCGCCTGAACTCCTTCGAAAAATCCCGTCCCGGCTCTCAGCCCGATGTTGTCGCGTTTGTGCGGGCCGGCTGCTATGCGCGTCTCAGCGAGTTCGAACAGGCTTCGCGGATATACCAGGCCGTCTCCTCCGGCCCTGCATCGGGACTTTCCGTCCGAGCTACGTCGCTTGCTGTCGAAATGGACGCGCTTCATGGGGCTACGCGCAACCGCTCCACCGGCGAGAGTCTCGGGGACTGGCTCGCGGATCTCGAACGCCGTGGCCGGGACCTGAGCGTCTTGGAGGAAGAATGGGCGGGCAGTTACGAGGCCCTGCTCGCGCGGAAAGCGCGGGAACAGGTCGAGGTGGAAATGGCCTTGCTTCTGTTCCGCAACCGCCATGTGCTCGAGCAGGGCGCGGAGCGGTCGGTCGAGCATCTTCATGGGTTGATCGATGAACATGCGGGGAGTCGCCGGATTTTTGCTCACCGGCTCCTTCTCGGTGAATTTTACCTGACGCTGGCGCGTGACCTGGTTCTGGTGCGTTCTCCTGAGGGGCTGGACTTCGATGTGTCTCTGTGCCTGGACCTGGCCGTGCAGGCCCGCGAGCAGTTTCTCCTTGTCTCTCAGGCGGACGGATTTGAGGAGAAGCCGGAAGGTCAGGCGATGCTGGAGGCCGCCGAGTCTTTTCTTGAACGAATTCGCCGGGCGTCCCGTTGATTGCTGTTCGGGGCAGAGGAGCCGGGTTCTTCTTTCGGCTCTAATTGAGACAAAGTCTAAATACTACCTGGAGCGGAAAACATGTTGCATTTCACTTGGCCGCGTAGCGGACGTGCCTTTCGTCGAAGTAGCGCCGGACGAGATGGGGGCGACATTGTCGACCGCGTAGATAGCCGCGCACGGTGGCGAGCATCTGTT
>JABMPG010000557.1 GCA_013203855.1 bacterium | reverse complement strand
CGGTTGACGTGATCATGTCGAACTGCGTGATCAATCTGTCGCCGGACAAGGGGCGGGTTTTTCGCGAGGCCTGGCGCGTGCTGCGTCCTGGCGGGCGACTCGCCATTTCGGACGTGGTGGCAATCGGCGAGATGCCCGACGCGATGAAAGAGAATCCGGCGGCGTACTGCGGCTGCGTGGGTGGCGCGATTCCCGTGGTGGAACTGGAGGCGATGCTGAGCGTGGCGGGATTTCGTGACGTGACGATCACGGTTCAGGAACAGAGCCGGGAGTTCATCCAGAGCTGGCTGCCCGGGAGCGGCGCGGAGCGGGTAGTCAGATCGGCGGCGATAGAAGCGAAAAAGGGAGACAAGTCGTGAGCGTTTCTTCAAAGATTTCCGGCGAACGGAAGATGACGAGCGGTTTCGAGCGCTATTTGACGTTGTGGGTGGGCCTTTGCATCGTGGCGGGGATCGTGCTCGGAAAGGTGGCGCCCGGCGTGGCGACCGGGCTGGACAGCCTCAGCATTAATGTAGGCGGCGCGCCGGTCGTTTCGATCCCGATTGCCGTCTGCCTTTTTTTCATGATGTACCCGATCATGGTGAAGATCGATTTCGCGGCCGTCGTCAAGGCGGGGCGGAGCGCGCGGCCCGTGGGCCTGACCCTTTTCATCAACTGGGCCATCAAGCCCTTCACGATGTATGCCATCGCCTTTCTTTTTCTGGGGGTCCTCTTCCGGGGGCTTATCGGGCCGGACGCGACGGACCTGGTGAAGATGCCCTTCGGGCTCGACTTGCCTACGGGGGCGGTATACGGCGCGGGGAAAGTGGTCGAGGTGGCAGGCGTCCGGATGTTGGAGGTGCCGCTCTGGCGCAGTTATCTGGCGGGATGTATTCTGCTCGGGATCGCGCCTTGCACGGCGATGGTGCTGGTGTGGGGTTATCTCGCGCGGGGCAACGACGGCCACACGCTGGTGATGGTGGCGATCAACTCGCTCGCTATGCTCGTGCTCTACGGGGTGCTGGGCGGCTTTCTTCTGGGCGTGGGCCGGCTGCCGGTTCCGTGGCAGGCGCTGGCTCTCTCGATCGGGATCTACGTGGCGCTGCCTCTGGTGGCGGGCTATTTTTCGCGGCGGTGGCTGATCGCGGCCCGTGGCGAGGCGTGGTTCAGGGACAGGTTCCTGCACGTGCTCACCCCCGTGACGATCATCGCCCTTCTCGTAACGCTCGTGCTGCTCTTCTCCTTCAAGGGCGAGGTGATTCTGGCCAATCCGCTGACGATTCTCTGGATCGCCGTCCCGCTTTTCCTCCAGACGATTCTGATTTTCGCGATAGGATACGGGCTGTCGCGGTTTTTCAAATTGGGATACGAGGACGCGGCTCCGACGGCGATGATCGGCGCGTCGAACCATTTCGAGGTTGCGATCGCCACGGCGGTCATGCTCTTCGGCTTGGGATCGGGCGCGGCTCTGGCCACGGTGGTCGGGGTGCTCATCGAGGTGCCGGTAATGCTGATGCTGGTGCGGTTCTGCCTGAGGACGCAGGACTGGTTCCCTGAGAAGGGCTAGGCGGGTGAACAAGCAGCGGGCGATTCCTGTTCGGAAATCCTTGCTCCCTTGCCCGTCCTCGGCTACATTGTGGGCTCTTTAACGGTGACCGATACCGCCCGGCACGAAAGGACGCCATCATGGAAAAGGTAATCCTCGAAACCAACTGCCCCGATCTCAATCTCGTGGCGCGCGGCAAGGTCCGCGATATTTACGATCTGGAGGAATATATTCTCCTGGTCGCCAGCGACCGCATTTCCACCTTCGATGTCGTGTTTCCCAACGGCATTCCCGACAAGGGCAAGATCCTGACCCAGATCTCCCGCTTCTGGTTCGAGAAATGCGGCGACATCACACCGCATCACGTGGTCAGTTTCGACGTCGACAAGTTTCCGAAAGAAACCCACGCCTATCGCGACCAGTTGGCTGGCCGCTCCATGCTGTGCAAGAAGGCCACGCCCCTGAAGATCGAGTGCGTCGTGCGCGGCTATCTGGACGGCTCGGCCTGGGCCGAGTACCAGAAAAACGACGGCCGCCTTGCGTCGGGTCACCATTTCCCCGTCGGCCTCCAGCAGCGCTCGAAGCTGCCTGAGCCCATTTTCACGCCCGCCACGAAGGCCCAGGAAGGGCACGATCTCAATATCACGGAGCAACATGCCTCTGAAATCGTCGGGGCCGATCTTTTCGAAAGGGTCCGCTTTCGTAGCATCGCCCTCTACTCCTTTGCCCACGACTATCTGAAGGAGCGGGGCATCACCCTTTGTGACACCAAGTTCGAGTTCGGCACGTTGCCCGACGGGACGCTGATCCTGATCGACGAACTCCTTACGCCCGACTCGTCGCGTTTCATGATTCGCGATTCATATAAGCCCGGCGCCGAGGCCAAGAGCTTCGACAAGCAGTTCGTGCGGGACTGGGTCGTCTCCACGGGCTGGCAGAAAACGCCCCCCGCGCCGGCGATCCCTGAGCACATCATCGAACAGACCCGAGAGCGGTACCTCGAAGTTTATGAATTGATCACGGGCAAGAAATTGGACTGAGTTCCGGCGGGAGTTTCAGGCCCGAACCGTCTCGGGCGACCTTCCCCGGGGGAGAGTGAACCATGGAAATGACAGGCAGGGAACGAATCGGCCGGATTCTCAAGCGCGAACCGGTGGATCGCATCGGGCTTTTCGAGCACTTCTGGGG